>NZ_JAKTID010000032.1:0-11188 GCF_027854795.1 Acinetobacter sp. AOR34_HL
TCTCAAGTTCACTGCCATACAGGCAGCTTAGAAATAAAAAAGAAGTAAAAACTAGCGAATAAGGCGGTTCACTGCCATACAGGCAGCTTAGAAATTTGTATTGCTGTGGTTCTGCTGACATTGGATGTTCACTGCCATACAGGCAGCTCAGAAAATTGATTGCCACGTTTAATGCAGTGGCTTTAAGTTCACTGCCATACAGGCAGCTTAGAAAAAACACCATTGGCTTTGATTGCAATGTTCTTTGTTCACTGCCATACAGGCAGCTTAGAAACTCAATTGTCTGAGAATTTGCAACGTGCTTACGTTCACTGCCATACAGGCAGCTTAGAAAAATTGGGAATTGTGATTTTATTTCATTGAGACGTTCACTGCCATACAGGCAGCTTAGAAATTTCCGATTGATATTTTGTTGATCATCAAAGTGTTCACTGCCATACAGGCAGCTTAGAAATTTAGGTATCGCATTTAACATAAAATTAAGTTGTTCACTGCCATACAGGCAGCTTAGAAAGAAATCATCAGTTCCACCATAAGCACTTTTAAGTTCACTGCCATACAGGCAGCTTAGAAAAACAATATTTAAAGTGTAATTACTTTGTGTAAGTTCACTGCCATACAGGCAGCTTAGAAATGTGCTAGATGAAAATGGTGATCCTGTTTTAGGTTCACTGCCATACAGGCAGCTTAGAAATATCTTTTTAAGGTCCAACAACTGGTGCCAAAGTTCACTGCCATACAGGCAGCTTAGAAATATCTTTTTAAGGTCCAACAACTGGTGCCAAAGTTCACTGCCATACAGGCAGCTTAGAAATGAAGCTTGTGCATTAGATCTATTCCAATTAGGTTCACTGCCATACAGGCAGCTTAGAAAAACATTAGATAAAGGCTTTCAACTCGTCTCAAGTTCACTGCCATACAGGCAGCTTAGAAATAAAAAAGAAGTAAAAACTAGCGAATAAGGCGGTTCACTGCCATACAGGCAGCTTAGAAATGTATTGGATGGAGAAGGTAATCCAGTTACTGGTTCACTGCCATACAGGCAGCTTAGAAAAATGGAAGTGCAGCCAAGTCAAATTGCGGTAGGTTCACTGCCATACAGGCAGCTTAGAAATTTAACTAACTCTCCAAGACTGCCAAACATGTGTTCACTGCCATACAGGCAGCTTAGAAAATTGTGAGCCATACCTGAAATGTTGGGTGTAAGTTCACTGCCATACAGGCAGCTTAGAAAGTATCAATGCTTTTTATCACCCATTAGTTGGCGTTCACTGCCATACAGGCAGCTTAGAAAATGATGAATCTGTTTAAGTCAAAAAAAGACCTGTTCACTGCCATACAGGCAGCTTAGAAAAGTCACCTTGATCAGCAGCGTGTACATTTTGAGTTCACTGCCATACAGGCAGCTTAGAAAAGCTTGAGCAGCGCCCTGTTGTTGTAGCAAGTGTTCACTGCCATACAGGCAGCTTAGAAACATACCGTCGCGGGCGATGTCAAGCGCGGTTTGTTCACTGCCATACAGGCAGCTTAGAAATTCAAGCTCAACAACATCACCTATCAATAATTGTTCACTGCCATACAGGCAGCTTAGAAAAGGCTGAACCACCAAAAAATCTTTACGCATCCAGTTCACTGCCATACAGGCAGCTTAGAAAAATAACCTTTAGAACATGCACTATCCCAAACCGTTCACTGCCATACAGGCAGCTTAGAAATGAAGAATATTCAAGACCAAATGCGTGATGCAGTTCACTGCCATACAGGCAGCTTAGAAAGATCACGCAAAAATGACCTTTCTGAATCAATCGTTCACTGCCATACAGGCAGCTTAGAAAGATCTTTAATTGTTAGTCCCAAATGGTTTGATGTTCACTGCCATACAGGCAGCTTAGAAAGTTGATGCCAAAATCCCCCGTCCCCGCCGGTAGTTCACTGCCATACAGGCAGCTTAGAAAACCACCAAACAAAGTGTTATAGTCTGCACCCTGTTCACTGCCATACAGGCAGCTTAGAAATCTGATTACAAGCTTCCATTGGGAAACAAACGGTTCACTGCCATACAGGCAGCTTAGAAAATTGATAATCGTAGTTGCTGAGCAATCATCTAGTTCACTGCCATACAGGCAGCTTAGAAGTATTATTTTCAGTTATACTTATGCAAGCGAGATATTCTGTAAGTAATTCTTGTAATAAAAGCCAATTATTTCAGTGAGATAATTGGCTTAAGTGATAGTTGCGATTATCCGCTAATTCGTCGGTCATCCCAATAACACGGCACTACAATCAAATGGTTCTCATGTAACCGAGACCATAATCTTACACCTAAATCCCGCTGCATATTTTGGACTGTGAAATTGGAAATCAGCAGGGTAGATTTCATATTGTCATAACGGCTATATAGAACCTTATGTACCATCTCTAGGCGTTTTTCATGCCGGTCATGCAGGCCATATTCATCAATCACTAATAAATCAAAACTGGAGAAATGGTCGATGACTTCTTTCTCAGAGCGTGAAGTATCTGACCAGGTATCCATCATTTTTTGAGCAATTTCTGCACTGGTATAGTAGCGTGCAGACTTTGTACTGTTATGCAGAATGTTGCGAATAATTGATGCGCTCAGATGGGTTTTACCTGTACCCGGTGTACCAATCATCAACATGTTCGGATTGTGACCAGAAATAATCTGCTGCGCAAAAGCCTGACATAGTTTGATGGCATTGTCTTGAGCAGGACATGCAACTACAAAATTCTTGAAGCCACGGTCCAGATAGCGTTTATTGAGCCCTGAGTTTTTGATTTTCTGTTCTAGCAATCGCTGTTGCAGTTCATCCTCATAGGCTGCATTTGAGTGATGGACGGTTTCTTTGGCACACAATTTACAGAGCCTGTGACCTGCAATTTCCATCAGGGGTATATGATGGGTAGCGCAAAGTGTTTCCGTTGTTTCTGCGCGAAACTGGAGTGTTTTAAGCATGGTATTCATGACTGATCTCCTAAATCCACTTTGAATTTTCTAAAAAACTCTCATTTTTTTCTTCAAAATTTGAAGATGAAGATGAAGATGAAGATGAAGATGAAGATGAAGATGAAGGGCATGATTCAAGCATGGCTTGAGTAATACTCGAGCTCTTCTCAGGAGTTGCTTGAGCATTTACTTTTCGTTGCTTGGTTGATGCTTGAGCATTACTAGCGGATTTCCCCCAACGTGCTTGAGCTGCATTTTTAGCTTTATCAGATTTCATTTGCTGATTTTGAAATGCCTGGCTTTTTAAACTGCTTAAGAAATTTGAATGAATCTGCTCAGACTCGACTTCAAACAATTCTAGGGTCATCAGCGTATTTAACAAAGTTTTAGCCTTGGTGTGCTGCGGTAATTTCGTGATGCTACATACAGTCGCTAGGTCGTGAGGAATGGCACCATTTTTCCAGAAATCCATCATTAACAGCAGTGCCGCACCAATTTGTTCTGCTGTCATTCGTGCAAATTTCGCCTGTAGGTCGCCAATATAGAGTGGCATCCAAATTGAAATATCTTTATTCATATGTTTACCTTTTTATAGGTATAAAGGGGCTAAGGTCATCGATTTGATGACCTTTTATGTTTGTTTTATGAGTGAGCGAGACTCATTAAGCGGAGATGGGCCTGTTGAGCCAAGTCATCGTAATGAGCTTGCTCTTCATCCAGCATTCGCTGTAGCCAGAGTCTTAATGCTTGGTGATCATCGAAGCATGTATTGATTTCCAGCAAAAAGGCCAGATTGTGCAGTTTGGGAATGTGTAGCTCATGGATTAATTCACGAGCGACCATATCTGCTTCAGGGCTGACGACCACACCACCAAAGAAAGCTTTACTATTCATGTGCAAGCTCCTCTGTATTTAGTTTTTCCAGCATGGCTTCAAATGCACTGCCATCGCGGCGCGTAACATTGGGGATGTAACGGCTATAGACCCGGAATAGCATTTCAGTCGTTGAATGTCCCAATTGACGTGCGATCCATTCTGGATTTTCTCCTGCTGACAGCCATAGAGTTGCTGCTGTATGACGTGTTTGGTAGGCTCTTCTAGACTTCAATCCTAGAAAGCGCAAGATCGGATGCCAGACACGTTTATTCACCAGACGGTAATCGAGAGGTCCACCATCACGATTGCAGAAAACAAACTCTGATTTACCGTTATTTAAGCTTTTCTGTTGCAGAAAAGCTTGGTAAACGCGGTCATTCATCTGGATCGTGCGGTCAGAACCATAAGTTTTGGTTCCGCCAAGCACACCATTCACTAACGCTTCTCTGATATGGATTTCACGACGCTGTAAGTCGATATTTTTCCATTGCAGACCATCGATTTCACTGGTACGCATACCCGTAAAAAAGCGGATGGTGTAATAGGGGCGGAAGTCTTCACGCACCGTGGTAAGAATTTTATGTACCTCTTCCAGAGAAAAGGGAGTAACTTCAATCTTGTTTTCCTTCAGATTGTTAATATTTTTATAAGGCGACTCAAACTCGTATCGTTCAGCCGCATCATTCAGTATCATACGTAAAGGCGTCATGATTTGATTAATCCGCGATGCTTTCAGACTTGTTTGATCTTTTCCGTGTGTCACTTTGGCGAGGGAAGCACGGAAGTTCAGCAAGTCTGACTTCTTGATTTTCGAGAGAACCTGATTACCAAAAGCAGGAATCAAATAATTTTTAATAATAATTGAAACCTTTTGTTGATAAGAAGTTCTCCATTCAACTTGTTTTTGCTTAAACCACACTTCAGTAAACTCTTTAAAAAGAGGAACCCTAGTTTGTACAGCGATTTGCTGACTTCTTTTTTCCTTAAAATCATCGACACGTTTACTTTTTGGAAAGTACTTTTCGTATTCAAAAGTGCCCAGTGTGATTTCTGCCTCAAGCTGTTCGAGACGTTTTTTCAAAATGCGACGGTTATAGGCATTGTCTTCAAGATTGGTTGTTTCTCTGCAACGAATGCCCATGTAGCGAAAGTCGGCAATCAGTTTGCCACTTCGTTCCCGGATGGTAGCCATCAGTTAAACCTCCTAAGCCTTATTGCAAAGCATCCATGCTTAAACCAGTGAATTTAAGCATTTCAGTTTCAATACGTTCCCAAACAAAAAGAATTTTGCGGCCACCAAAAGGACGGATGTAGTGAACACCTTCAATAAAGACACTGTCCTTCAGCTGGTTGCGAATGGTACGAGCGTCGTACTGGATTTTTTCAGCCAGTTGCTGGGCTGTGAGATAGGTATATGACATAATTGTATTCCTAGCGTAATTCATCGGATGTAAGTAATTTTTCATCCTTAGACCTAAAATAACCTGAAATTTAATTAAATGCAATTAAATTTTCATTGTATTAGAGGAAAAATTAATGGTTATTTGTAAGCTACCAATATTGTTGGCTGAAAGAAAAATGCGTGTAGCTGACTTAATTCGTGGTACAGGCATTAATAAGACAACTTTGCATAAGCTTTATAATGGCGAATTGACTCGAATTGATTTGGAGACCATCGATCGAATTTGTGATTATTTGGATGTACAGGTAGGGGATTTATTTGTTTTTGAAAAAGACAATAAAGAACAATCTGTTAGTAAGTAGTTTGGTCACAAATGGTCACATCAAAAAGTGAAATGGTCACAAATTATTGATCATTTGGTAAAAAATACCTTGTTTGGAAGAGAACAGGGTGATTTTTTGCCTTCAAAAAAGCTCTGAAAGTGTTGATCGATTGAGGACATTTGAGATCAATTAAGACCATTTTTATTGTCGTGGGCACGCCATGGTCACATCTTGGTCACAAAATACAAATTACATTAAGAATATTTTTTATTGAATTGAATCACAAAGGAAGGCGGAATTTTCAAAAATATAATAAAATCAACAAGAAAAAAGCCCTAATCTTTCGACTAGGGCCTTTTAAATTTGGAGCGGGAAACGAGACTCGAACTCGCGACCCCAACCTTGGCAAGGTTATGCTCTACCAACTGAGCTATTCCCGCATATTGAGCAGTTTTTACTAAAACTTACACTTAAAAAAACCAATCTGGAGCGGGAAACGAGACTCGAACTCGCGACCCCAACCTTGGCAAGGTTATGCTCTACCAACTGAGCTATTCCCGCGTGCCAGTTATAATACATTAAGCAAAACAAGGGTCAACAACTTTATGCAAAGTTTTTGCTTAATTGCATAAAATAAAAGCATTTATCTTGAAAATACCGAAAAACTCACCTTTAGAGGCGAAGTTTTAATCTATTTTGCCCAGATACTCTGCGTTTGTATCTCTGAAATCATCACAGACCTCATGGAAGTAGTTATGTATAATCAATGCACTATCTCAATCTGATTTACAGAGTGAATGATGAACTTAGAACAACAGTTAATTGAGCGCTTAAACACGTTAAACCCTACTCACCTTGAAGTTATTAATGAATCTTCAGGTCATGGTGGATACTTTCCAGGTAAAGAATCCCATTTTAAAGTTGTGGTGGTTAGTGAAGAGTTTCAAGGTTTACGTCTCGCGCAACGTCATCAGAAAATTTATGCGGTTGCTGCGGAACTGATGAGTCCTGGGAAAATTCACGCCTTAGCTATACATGCTTATATCCCTTCAGAATGGCAAGGACAAGCACCAGCAAGTCCTGAATGTGCCCATGCACCAAAAAACTAGGAATCGACTATGGACGCGCTTTTAATTACCAAAATTATCCATATGTCAGCGGTGAGTTTGCTCATTCTAGTATTTGTCGCTCGAGCAGCAACTTTGTTTATTGGATTGCGAGATAATCAACAGCCAAATACAAGTTCAAGTAAAGCGATCGTAGGGTTACAGCATTTATCGTTAACTTTAATTATTGTTACGGGTGCTGTGCTGGTTTATATGAAAAACTTCCAAGTCGAGCCGTGGTTCTATGCCAAAGTCATCCTATTTTTTGTACTGTGGTCCTCGATGATCAAAATGTATAAAAAAGATGATACGGTGCTTTTGGTTCAACGTCGTGCTGGTTTATTGATCGGAACAGTGGCCTTAGTGGGTATTCTGGGCTTAGTTATGATCAAGCCAGTTTTTGCATGATTGTTTGACATTGTTTTAGTAATTGTTTTAGCACTAGGTTAAACTGCGTGCAGTTTACAAAAAATCTTGTAGAGGGAAATCATGTTAACTCGTGTGGTATTTAACCAAAAAGGTGGTGTGGGAAAATCAAGTATCACAGTCAATTTGGCAGCAATCAGTGCTAAACAAGGTCTAAGAACCTTAGTTATTGATCTTGATCCACAGGCAAATTCGAGCCAATACCTTTTGGGTGAAGATGCGACATATTCTGCTGATAAAACAGCATTAGAGCCAAACATTGAGAACTTCTTTGAAGATGTCTTAGGTACAACACAACAAAAAGGACTGATTGGTAATGCAATTGGTTCTATTTTGAAAGCCCCACGTGGTAAAGGGCTCGAAAGTTATGTACATCGTTCGTCATTTGAAAATTTAGATGTCATTCCTGCCAGCCCAAGTCTAGGTTCATTAGAACACGCATTAGAAAGCAAACATAAAATTTATAAATTACGTGATTCGATTCAATCACTTAGTGCACGTTATGATCGTATTTTTATTGATACACCACCTGCCTTCAATTTCTTTACTTTATCCGCATTAATTGCAGCAGATCGTGTATTAATTCCATTTGATTGTGATGTTTTCTCTAAACGTGCGTTACAAACTTTGATTGAAAATGTGATCGAAACCCAAGATGATCATAATGATCGCTTAGAGATTGAAGGTATTGTGGTCAATCAATATCAAGCTCAAGCAAAATTACCACGTGAAGTGGTTCAACAATTGAAAGATGATGGTTTGCCTGTACTTGAAAGTATGCTGCCGCCATCAGTTTTGATGAAAGAATCACATCAGAAGAATTTACCTTTGGTTCATCTCGCAGCTGAACATAAATTGACGCTTGCTTATGTCACTTTATTCAATGAGATTGAAGCAAAAAAATAAGAGAAGCTTATGAAGCGTTTATATTGGTTGCCAGTTTTGGCAACAACCTTATTTCTCGGTGCATGTGCATCGACGGTTAAACCTGCTTATGTATCTCCAACGCAATATCAGTCATTAAACTGTCAGCAACTACAAGCAGAATACAATCGTATTCAGCATTACATCGATAATGGGGTACAAACACCGAAGCGCACAGGCGTAGGGGTGGGAGTTGGACTTGGCGGTGGCTGGGGTAAAGGCGGTTGGGGCTTTGGGCCTTCGATCTCAGTCAATATGGGTCAGTCGATGAACACCAAAAACACTGAACTAGCGAATGTACTGGGTCAACAAGATGCCATTGTTCAGGCTGCGAAGTTTAAAGGTTGCCCAATTATTGTCAAACAGCGTGCAAATTCTTAATCTTCATATGTGCATCACTGGTGTTTATGCTGGTGATGCTCAATTAAAGTTTAGCAAAATGTTTCATTAAAAAAATATATATAACAATGCCTTAATTGATTTTATCTTCAATTTTCTTCATTTCAAATTGTTCATTTTTCCCATAAAACTTGTTTGTCGCAGCGAATTTCGTATAAGGTGGCGAGCATGTTGAGTCAGTTGGTATCTATATGATTGAGAGTTGGTTTTTTGTTTTGGCGATGATCGCAGTGTTACTCATTCCAGGGCCGACGAATGCTTTATTAGCCAGTTCAACACATCAACAAGGCGTGCTGAAAACGTTGTCATATATACCTGTAGAGTGGCTAGGTTATATCTATGGGATCGGATTGTGGGCGTTATTTATCCATCTTTTTGACCCAATTTGGCCTGCTTTAATCATCATTTTGCATGTTTGTAGTGTTGCCTATGTTTTATGGCTAGCATTTCATTTATGGAAAAGTACACATCTTCAAAAATACAATCAGCATCATCAACAAATTAAAACTCCTCGACTATTTGTTTCGAGTCTAAAGAATCCTAAAACATTGTTATTGGCAGCAGGAATTTTCCCAAGAGAAACATGGGACTCCGTTGAAAATGCATTATTGGTTTTCGCAGTGTTTAGCTTAGTGTTAATACCAGTATCAATCTTTTGGATGATCTTTGGGCGTGCATTATTGGCTGGTAGTTTGGTAGGAATCAAAGCCGACCACTTGTATAAAGGATCGGCTATGTTATTGATTATTTGTACCTTACCAATGATTTTTCGTTTCTTTTAATCAATGGGGCAGAGCATTATTTTGCTTTAATGCTTTGCATTTTCTGACGTAGAAAACCAATTACACCTGGTAAGATACTGATAATAATGATACCGAAAATTAAGTGCGTAAAATTATCTTTCACGATTGGCATATTTCCAAATAAATAACCCAAAGTAATGAATGATGCGATCCAACAGAATGCCCCCACCACGTTATAGGTCAGGAAGTATTTATAATTCATGCTGCCTGTACCAGCTACAAATGGCGCGAAGGTACGTGCAAATGGCACAAAACGTGCGAAGATAATGGTTTTTCCACCATGACGCTCAAAAAATTCTTGAGTCTTAAATAAGTGCTGTTTATTGATGAAACGCAAGTTCATTTCAAATACACGAGGACCTATGTAGCGTCCGATATGATAATTGACAGTGTCACCAAGAACTGCAGCGATAAACAACAAGACACCGAGAACCCAAGGATCCATTGCACCAGTTGACGCTGCTAGCGCACCTGCCGCGAATAACAAACTATCGCCTGGCAGAAATGGCATCACCACTAAACCCGTTTCGACAAAAATAATCAAAAAGAGAATGGCATAAATCCAGACACCATAATTCTTAATAAACTCTAAAAGGTGTTCGTCAACGTGCAGAATAAAATCAATGAGTTCCATGAAGGCTTTAACACTATAAATTTGAGCTAAATCCTAGCAGTGCGTGTGTCTAATGTCAGTAAGAAAAGCAAATTAATTAGTAACTTTACTTAATGATGCAAAGCATAACGAATTGCTGTTAAATTAGTCACTATTGTTCTTAAAATGGAACGATGTATTAATAAATATGATGTTTATTGCAAATAGGAAGATACATAAACTGGTGTTAAGTTAAAAAACAAACAGAGTGGAATTGATTATGTTTAACCCTAATGTCGTTGTAAAAAATATCGTAACGCAATCTGGCGTAGAAAATACAGTGACTTTAATTGCTCGTATTTTAATGGCCTATATCTTCATTATTGCTGGATGGGGTAAATTGACCGCATATGGTGCTACAGCAGGTTATATGGAGTCGATGGGAGTTCCAGCGGCATTATTGCCGATCACAATTTTGGTTGAGTTTGGTGGTGGTTTAGCTCTGTTATTTGGTTTCCAAGCTCGTTTAGCTGCTTTGGGTTTGGGGGTGTTTAGTATTATTACTGCATTCATCTTCCATGGGACAGATGATCAAATGCAACAGATCAACTTTATGAAAAACTTGGCAATGGCAGGCGGATTATTTTACTTAATGCTTTATGGTGCAGGTCGTCTGAGTTTAGATCACGCAATTGAAAAATAAACAATCAGTTTCAAAAAAGCCCCACTTTTGATGGGGCTTTTTTACATCCTTGGAATTTACTGTTTATTACAAAAAATGATCTCACTGTTTATCGAAATTAGTTTGAATATTAAAGGATTAAATTGTTTGGAATGAATCAATGAGAACAATAAGCCTAGGTTTAATGATCGGTCTTTTATCAATAGCTGCAAGCCACACATGGGCTGGGAAACAAGATGCTGTACTGTTGAAAGAAGCAGCTCAAAATAGTGTGCTGGTGAGGGATATCGTCAAATACGCAGATGAAACTGGTGTAACGCTCACAGGAAAAATTAGCAAACATTTACACAGTGATCATTATGAATTTCAAGATCAGAGTGGCAGCATTGTTGTAGAAATTGATGATGATTTATGGCAGCAAGCACGTTTAAGTGTTGGTGATTCTGTACGTTTAATCGGTGAGGTTGATACACATCGATATAAACCTACAGATATCGAAGTAATCAAAATTGAGAAATACGGACATCAATAAAAAAGGAAGCCTTAGCCACTACTGTCCCATAGTTTGCTCTAAATAAAAAAACCTGAGTCAAAATAGTTAAAATATGAGTGCAAACAAACACTTTAACTATAAAGGACTCAGGTTTTGTCACATCAGAATACCGTATTTCATCAATTACTCAAACC
>NZ_JAKTID010000033.1:0-15051 GCF_027854795.1 Acinetobacter sp. AOR34_HL
ATGGCGGTATGGCGACGCAGACCCAATGAACCTGTGATCATACACTCAGACCAAGGCTCACAATACAGTAGCGGAGACTGGCAGAAATTCTGTCAAAAGCATAATTTAGTTCCGAGTATGAGTCGTCGTGGAAACTGTTGGGACAATGCTGTTGCTGAATCCTTTTTTAGTAGTTTAAAGAAGGAAAGAATTAAAAAGAGGATCTATAAAACACGAGAAATGGCCCGTGCGGATGTGTTTGATTATATCGAGATGTTTTACAATCGAATCAGGCGTCATTCGCATCTCGATGGGATGAGCCCAGAAGCATTTGAGACAGCTTCAAAATGAGGCGGTCTCATGTCTAGGATACTGGGAGCAGTCCAAATGGTAATTCCTTATCTTTAAAATAGAGAACGCCCGATGAAATTCATTAGGCGTTTACTTTAAATAAGTGTCAGCTTATTTTATAACTAGATGTACTTGTCAATCACGATTCTTTTTCTCAATTGCCTTAAAAAAACAATCTTGCTATTTTTGACTTTTCACACCATTTTGTTCAATTTGTACTGCGGCTTGCCAGCTAGGTAGTTGGCTTAAACCTGCTACATAACGTTGGATATGCGGATAATTTTCACCTTGTCCCATATGATAAACTAAAGCATGTAGTCCAAAGCCCATCATAAAGTCAGCACCGGTTAAACGGTCTGCCACTAGAAATTCTTTATCTTTTAAATATTCATTTAAATAGCTAAATACTTTATCGAACTCAACTTGAGTATAATTTTCTAGAAATACCAACTTCGTGCCCTGCTTGGTTTCTATCGCATTAAACGTTTTTAATAAAAATGGCAGCATGGCAGAGCTTTCTGAGAAATGAATCCACTGTAGATAATCGACATAGGTAGATTCATCCATATCTGGTGCTAAATGCGGCGCAAGTTTCTGAATTAATAACTCAACGATTGCGCCTGACTCTGCAATAACTTTGCCATCCCATTCCAATACTGGAGATTTCCCTAAAGGATGGATGGTTTTTAAAGAGTCAGGGGCCAAATGCGTGCTTGAGTCACGATAATAGCGTTTTAGCTCATAGGGCTGCTTGATTTCTTCAAGTAACCATAAAATGCGAAAAGAACGTGATTGATCTAAATGATGTAGTGTAATCATGATAATTCCTATTTTTTTAAATTTTTACAACCACTTTGCCAAAGTTTTCGCCTTTCAACATACCATTGAAAGCATTGATCGTGTTATCTAAACCTTGCACCATATGCTCTTTATATTTGATTTTTCCTTCTTTCAACCATTCAGACATTTGCTGATTAAATTGCGGATACTGACTGCCATAATCATCAAAAATAATAAAGCCTTGCATGCGAATACGCTTTCTTACAAGGGTGGAAATAAAGCCCGGTAAACGGTCTAGCCCTTGTGCTTGCTCGGTAGAGTTATACTGGGAAACCACACCACACACCGGTACACGTGCCGCAGAGTTAAGCAATTGCCATACAGCATCAAACACTTTACCCCCTACATTCTCATAATAAATATCAATACCGTTGGGAACTGCTTGTTGTAATTGTTCTGCAAAATTTTCATCATGATGATTGATACAAGCATCGAAGCCGAGTTCTTCTACTGCATAACGGCATTTTTCAGCCCCACCTGCGACGCCAACCACGCGACAACCTTTAATTTTGCCAATCTGTCCAACCGTAGCACCAACAGGTCCTGTTGCAGCTGCAACGACCAAAGTTTCACCAGCTTTAGGCTGACCAATGTCCAACAACCCCATATAAGCAGTAAATCCTGGCATTCCCAAAATACCTAATGCCCAAGATGGATGTTCAGGTTGCATACCTAAGCTTTGACAGGCAGACCCATTAGAAATTGCGTAGCCCTGCTAGCCATTTCCGGAAAGAACCCACTCGCCTTCTTTAAATTTTGGGTTTTTAGAGGCCACCACTTGACTGACTGTTCCACCGACCATCACTTCGCCAATTTCAACCAGTGCTGCATATGAAGGAGCATCACTCATGCGACCACGCATATAAGGATCGAGTGACAAGTAAATGGTTTTTAACAATATCTCGCCTTATTTAAGTTCATTGAGCTCAACTTGTTCAATACGAAAATCGCTGTGTTTTGGCTCACCCACTGGCCGTTTAGCTAAAACGATGCGTTGATTAATAACTGTTTTCACACATATAACTCCATGTTTTATTTAAAAGTATTTCGCTTCACAACCAAAAACTATGATTAAAATTTCTTTACATCCATTGTAGATGAGTTATAATAAAAAACAATACGACTGGTCTATTTTTTACAATAGAGTAAATAATTAATATGAAGCCTACTCCTATTAAAAAGTCTGAAGCAAAACGCTTACACATTCTTAACACCAGTTCTGACCTGATTTTGCATAAAGGTTTTAGCGGTTTGGGATTACAAGAAATTTTACAAAGCTGCGAGATCCCTAAAGGTTCATTTTATCATTACTTCAAATCTAAAGAGTCTTTCGGCTGTGAGTTGGTAAAGTATTATGTAGATAATTACCAACGCCGTTTAGATGAACTATGGCGTAGCGACCAATCCGCTTATCAAAAACTAATTGGGTATTTTAACCTATGGATTGAAGATCCTGATGCGCCGTGTAGTTGGGCAGATAGCTGTCTAATTGTAAAACTTGCTGCAGAAGTCGCTGACCTATCTGAAGATATGCGCGCTATTATGTCCGCTGGCGTCGATAAGGTAATCAAGCGGATTGCTGAAATCATCGTTTTGGGCAAACAAGATGGGTCTATCCAAGCAGAGACTGATGCCTTGACGGTAGCCCAAGTGACTTACCAAATGTGGATGGGCGCGGCGTTACTAAGTAAGCTGCAAAAAGATAAAACACCATTACATCAAGCGCTAAAAGCGACAGCGTTTTTATTAAAAAGTGGAAAGTCTTAAAAGTTAGCTTTGCTGGCTTAATCTCACTAACTTAACCTTAGTAACTTAGCTTCACTATCTTGGCTTCACGACAATGATGGCCGCAAAAATTGTCATAGCAGCCCAATCATGATGTATAACTGGGCTGCTATGACATTAATTTGATAACAATGCGTATCGCTCATGTACTAACTTGTAGGTTGGCACATCTGATAGCGATGCTTTTTCTTAAAGTGCTTTTTTTAAATAGCGTCTTCAACACCTTCAATGATAAAGGCACGATAATTTGCCCCTTTTAGGCGATGTTGTAATGCTTCTTGATAGATGGGACTGTGATACCAGTCTCGCGCGGCTGCCATATCAGGAAAGCGTAGAATAACAGCGCCTTCAATTTCATTGCCTTCAAGCACTTCTAATTGACCATAAAAAGCCAAGGGTGTTAGCTCACGACCTTCACGAGCAAGCGGCGCCTTTTGTGCATATTGCGCCAGTTCCTCAGCGTCCGTAGTTTGCTCACGGGTAAATACCACATACGCAGACATGGGCTACTCCTTATTTAACAATTCAAGGAGTGCACTGGCGGTTGCAGCAGAAGAAGCAGGATTTTGTCCAGTAATGAGTAAGCCATCTAGTTGGACATGTACTTGCCAGTCACCCGCTTTAGAATAATGACCACCTTTTTCTTTGAGCATATCTTCGACTAAAAACGGTACAACTTCGGTCAATCCTACCGCTTCTTCTTCAGTATTGCTAAAACCTGTCACAGATTTACCGCTGACCAAAGGCTTGCCATCACTGGTTTTTACATGACGAAGAACACCTGGGGCGTGACAAACTGTCGCAACAGGTTTTCCTGACTCAATCGCTTGTTCAATCAGAGCAATTGAAATCGGATCTTCTGCTAAATCCCACAATGGGCCATGCCCGCCTGGATAAAACACTGCATCATAATCAGCGATAGAAATTTCGCTAAGTTTATGGGTCTGTGCCAATGCTTGCATTGCCACGGGATCTGCTTCAAAGCGATGCGTGGTTTCAGTTTGTGCTTCTGCTAAATTACTTTTTGGGTCTAGCGGTGGCTGCCCACCTTGAGGCGACGCTAGGGTAACTTCAACACCCGCATCAATAAAGGTGTAATACGGCGCCGCAAGTTCTTCTAACCAAAAACCTGTTTTCTTACCAGTATTGCCGAGTTGATCATGTGAGGTTAAAACGATTAAAATTTTCATGTTATTTCTCCGATAATTTTCAGGATTGAGGAGCATTGTTGCATGATCACTTGCCGTGTGGCGTGAGCATGCCAGATCAGCTTATTTAGATGCTCGTCGTGAGAATTTCACGACTGATCTCTAATGAAACATTTTTATGTTCGCCTAGCTGTGTAAGATTGTGTGATTTAAGTTGCGTAATGATGATCTCAATATCTGTCTCCCCCAGTCCATAATCGCTAAGACGAGTCGGCAATCCAAGTTGCTCAAAGAAGGCTCGAGTACGAGCAATAACAGTATCAATACGTTGTTCTTCATCACCTTCGACAATCTGCCAGACACGAGCTGCATACTGTAGTAATTTTTCTCGTTTCTCTTGACGACGCACTTGTAGATTGGCGGGCAACACAATGGCCAAGGTACGAGCATGATCAATACCATGTAAAGCCGTGAGCTCATGCCCAATCAAATGGGTTGACCAATCTTGTGGTACACCAGCTCCAATTAGCCCATTCAGTGCCATGCTAGCAGCCCACATCAAATTCGCACGCGTGTCATAATCTGCTGAATCGTCCAAGATTTTCGGTCCAATCTCAATCAGAGTTTGCAATAGACCTTCGGCAAAACGATCTTGTACTTGTGCATTGACAGGGTAAGTTAAGTACTGTTCCATGACATGAACAAATGCATCGACCACGCCATTTGCTAACTGGCGCGTCGGCAAGCTAAAAGTTTTATTCGGATCCAATACGGAAAATTGCGGAAAAACATAGGGGCTGCTAAATGACAATTTGGCTTGGGTCGATTTTCTGGTGACTACCCCACCGCTATTCATTTCTGAACCAGTTGCCGGAAGGGTGAGTACACTCGCAAAAGGCAAAGCTTGAGTAATCTTAGTACCATGAGTTTCTAAAATCTCCCATGTATCCCCTGTATAATTGACTGCTGCTGCAATAAATTTAGTACCATCAATTACCGATCCACCACCGACAGCCATCAAGAAATCTATCTTTTGTTCTCGAATCAGCTCTACAGCTTTCATGAGGGTTTCATAACTCGGATTCGGCTCAATTCCGCCAAATTCATGAATTTCTCTTGCACCTAATGCTTCACGCACTTCAGCTAAAGTACCATTCTTACGTGCACTTTCACCACCAAATAACATTAATACTTTTGCATCTGTAGGCACATAGTCATTGATTTTAGCTATTGTATCGCCACCAAAAATAATGCGGGTCGGATTATAAAAGTTAAAATTCAGCATATTTTTATCCTAGGATGATCAGCTAATTGATTTGAAAAACCACCGTTATTCATCAAATAAACTTTAAAAAATTGGACAATACTGCGGCTTTTGACTGCACCATGTGCTAACTATACATAAAAATAGACCAGTCGTCTATTTTTTATAAAAAAATTATTTTAGCTTGCCGACTTGGGTGATGGTTAAACACATTCAGGCTTGTTCTATACCACTTTGATTATTGATTTATTTTCACGAGCGATTGTTGGATGGAAGGTATCAACACGTATGACTATTGACATGGTCGTGAACGCATTGGCTGAAACAGTGAATGGCTCATACAAAATAGCAATGATTAAATATTTTAAAAGCAGATTGGCACGGTTTAGCAGATGTACAAATGCGACAGTAAATTAGATAGATTGGTTCAATATAAAGCATGTAAATAGTTGCATTCGTTTATTTACCCTGCCCTGTTTTGGATATTGACCCATTTAAATGATGAGATTAAGCCATTAAATAAAGTAGCCCAACTTGAATAAAAAGCCTCTGACAAACCCCACAGGGTTGAAGTGCTGCCTTTCATTCAAAATTTCAGGCAGCACCCTCATACATTTAAGCGTCGGTTTAACCTGGTAGTTTACTCGCCAAAACATCTACTTTTTCAATAGACGGTGGCGCTGAAAATAGATCATCGGCCTGAGCCATCAAAGCAGCTGCAACCTTGCCAGATAAATGTGCTTGGCGACCCGCCTCATCAGGAAATGCATCAAAAATACCAAATGTTGTAGGTCCAAGACGTAGGCCAAACCACGCAACTGTCGCAGGTTCTTCCATTACAATAGGTAAACCGCCTTTAAGGAAAGCTTCCACTTCGTCTTCTTTACCTGGTTTAGCTTCAAGACGGACATATAAAGCTGTTTTAAGCATGACTAAAACTCCATTATTGATTAAAATTCAAACTCATTCTGACATTGCTAATGTATGCATGTCAGAAAGTTTTGTTGTACAAAGGTTAAAAACAATTTTCCATAGCTGAGCCAAAATCTGAGTTTTCATTTCGACATAATGCTATGAATTTATTCAAGTTAATATCATTAACATTTGAATCAAAAAATATTGCTCAAGTAGCATTCAAGAACAACATGTACATCCTTATAACTATGAAAGTTATTTAGCTAGGAATTTGCTGTGAAACTCTATATGTTTCTCTATAAAGCTCGCAATGAAGTAATAGCTATGGTCATACCCTTCTCTTAGGTTAAGTGTAAGAGGATATTCTTGTTCCAAACAAATATCACTAAGAAGCTTAGGCCTTAACTGTTCTTCAAGAAAATCATCAGCTGTTCCCTGATCGACTAAAATAGGTAAATGAACTTCAGCGTTTTTGATTAATTCAATCGCATCATAGCTTTTCCATAAAGTTTCATTTTCACCTAGGTAGTGTGTAAAAGCCTTTTTCCCCCAAGGTACTTGGCTAGGTGCAACAATTGGTGCAAAAGCAGAAATACTTTTAAACAGCTCAGGATTTTTTAACCCCATGACTAATGCACCATGACCACCCATGCTATGCCCCATAATGCTTTGGACTTGATTGGTCGGAAAATTTAGGTTAATCAGATTTCTAAGCTCTTCCACAATATAATCATACATTTTGAAATGCTGTGACCAGGGTGCTTGTATTGCATTCACATAGAATCCTGCGCCTTGGCCTAAATCATAATCTGCATGATCTGGTACATCCTCTCCACGTGGGCTGGTATCTGGTGCAACAATAATGACTTTATGTTCAGCCGCATACTTTTGTGCTCCGGCTTTAGTAATAAAGTTCTGTTCGTTGCAAGTCAGCCCTGATAACCAATATAAAACTGGCAACCGCTCATCTTTGTCATGAGGTGGCAGATATATTGAGAATTTCATTGAACAGTTTAATGCTGTTGACTGATGGCGATACACTTCTTGCGATCCACCAAAAGAAGCATGTTTCTCAATTATTTCCATAATCAATTACCTATGTTGAGCAAGACTTCATGAGAAATCGAGCAAACAAAGAGTCTGACATTCTCCACAGAGAATAGTGATTAAGATTTAAAATGTAGGCAGGTTTGTTGAACCTATACACGATGCCTACACAGATAGATCGGTTTTACAGATAATGTGCCGTTTTAGAGGATTCCATGCATGTCATTCATGGATGCACATGCATGGAAAACTATAAGGTCTAACGCAATTAATCGTAATGAATTACAGTACGAATTGACTTACCTTCATGCATTAGATCAAAGGCTTCATTGATCTGATCCAAGCCCATCGTATGTGTCACAAATGGTTCTAATTGAATCTTACCTTTCATGGCATCTTCAACCATTCCTGGAAGTTGAGTACGACCTTTTACGCCACCAAAGGCAGAACCTAGCCATTTACGACCAGTAACAAGCTGGAATGGACGGGTAGAGATTTCTTGACCTGCGCCAGCTACACCAATAATTACGGATTGTCCCCAGCCACGATGTGCACTTTCAAGGGCTGCACGCATTACATTCACGTTACCAATACATTCAAATGAATGATCTACACCCCAGCCAGTCATTTCGACAATGACTTGCTGGATTGGTTTATCGTAGTCTTTAGGGTTCAAGAAGTCCGTTGCACCAAACTCTTTTGCCAGCGCAAATTTATCTGGATTCATGTCAACCACAATAATACGCCCTGCTTTAGCTTGACGTGCGGCTTGTACGACTGCCAGACCAATACCACCTAAACCAAAGACCGCAACACTATCACCTTCTTGTACTTTAGCCGTGTTATGTACTGCACCGATACCCGTTGTTACACCACAACCCAGTAAGCAGACATGTTCGTGATTGGCTTCAGGATTGATTTTAGCCAATGATACTTCTGCCACTACCGTGTATTCACTGAACGTTGAGCAGCCCATATAGTGGTAAATCGGTTGACCATTGTAGGAAAAACGAGTGGTACCATCTGGCATTACGCCTCTACCTTGAGTTTCGCGAACGGAAATACACAAGTTCGATTTTCCAGATTTACAAAATAAGCACTCGCCACATTCAGCAGTGTAAAGTGGAATAACATGATCACCTGGTTTGACGCTAGTCACGCCTTCACCAACCTCAACTACAAAACCAGCACCTTCATGCCCGAGAATAGCGGGAAAAACACCTTCAGGATCATCGCCAGATAAAGTAAATGCATCTGTATGACACACACCGGTATGGGAAATCTTGATTAATACTTCACCTTTCTTCGGTGGTGCAACATCAACTTCAACAATTTGAAGAGGTTGACCAGGACCAAACGCAACGGCAGCACGTGACTTCATGGAATAATTCCTTATACAGATCTATTTTAAATATGATTTTAGAATCTTGGCGATTTCAGCCAATTCTTCTTTTCGTTGTTGTTCTGTGGTTTCACCTGATACTAAAGTGTCCTTTAAATGAACCTCCAACATTTCATTCATCAAACCATTAATAGCACCACGCACAGAACATATTTGTTGCAGAATTGCACCACATTCCACATTGTCTTCTAACGCTTTTTCAATCGCTTGCGTCTGACCTTTGATCTTTCTGACGCGTAGAAGAATCTTTTTTTTGTCTTCAACCTGATTAGGCATCAGACCTCCTTATTTGCTAGCATTAATACTATACTACCCCATAGTATAAAAAAAGCAATATTTTTTATAAATCGAAAATCAAAAAGATCTTTAGCGAAAATTTTCTATGCCTGTTTTTAGTTTTTTTTAAATTAACATCGTAGAGCTGATGCTAAAGTCACAAAGAATGGGACTTTAGCTCCCATTTTTTTTATTTTGGCTCATGTTCTTTGTGATGCTGTGACCTTTTAGAATTATGTTTCAAATTTTAGCCACTTTGTAGATATTTTGAACATTTCAAGCCTTGAAAATACTGCCGACAGTTTAGATTAAACTGCCTTTACAGACTGTACTAGAATATTTTTAGTGAGCGGATGATATTTATTATTCATTATTTAGGAATTATTAAATCCTATAAATATCATTTATTGGATTATTTTACTTTAGTACTGTGCACATCATCCCCCATTTAAGAATAAGGAACAACTATGAATAAGATGATGAATGCTCTTATCCTAGAAAATTTTGGTGATCATGAATTTAAACGTGTAGAACTGCCTATACCTCAACCAGAGGCTGGGCAAGTTCTAGTACGTATTCATGCTAGTGGTGTAAACCCTATTGATTATAAAATTCGTCTTGGTGAAGCACCCTATGCTATGCCAGAGCTTCCTGCCGTGTTGGGAACGGATATGGCTGGGGTTATAACTGCTGTTGGTGAAGGTGTCACCCACTTCAACGTCGGAGATGAAGTTTACGGTTTGATAGGTGGCGTTCGTGGTCTTCAAGGATCTTTAGCAGAATATGTTGTAGCAGATGCTGATCTGATCGCATTAAAGCCACGCAATATCTCTATGCGCGAGGCAGCAGTACTACCATTGACGTTCCTCACAGCTTGGGAAGGTTTAGTGGATAATGCGAAGGTCCAACCAGGGCAAACTGTACTGGTTCAGGGTGGTGCTGGTGGCGTTGGTTATATGGTTGTTCAGCTTGCAAAAGCACTTGATGCAAATGTTTGGGCGACTGGTCGTACAGCTGATCAAGCACTAATTTCAGAACTCGGTGCAACACCTCTCGATTACACAACAGCATCTTCCGATGACATTATTGCTGCAAGCCCTGAGGGTCAAGGTTTTAACATTGTTTACGACACTGTGGGTGGTCCAGTACTCGATGCTTCACTTTCAATGACAACTCACTATGGCCACATTACCAGCTGTGCTGCATTTGGTAATCATAATTTAGCGAGTTCATCTCTACGGTGTGCCACAGTGTCTGGCGTATTCGTCCTAATGCCGATGTTAACAGGCAATCGCCGTGCTCATCATGGTGATATCCTTAAGATCGCGACTCGTCTCGTTGAGGAAGGTAAACTGCGTCCTATTGTTGATCCTCGTCATTTTACTCTAGATCAAGCGATTGAGGCTCATGATGCTGTTCAAGATCGCTCTGCCAATATTAAGGTCGTTATTGATGTCATTTAATGCACTTCAGGCCAAGACTTGGCGCTTCAATTCTATTGGAGATACAGATGTTCTGACATTAGAAACACTTCCTGTGGCTTTACCAGCCGCAGGAGAAGTTCTAATACAGATGAAAACGATCGGACTCAACCGGGCTGATGTGATGTTTCGGCGTGGTACTTATATTCAAAAGGCAGTATTCCCCTCTCGTCTGGGATATGAGGGAGCAGGCGTAGTTCTGGCGATAGGTGAAGGTGTACGCCAATTTTCTCCAGGAGATGCAGTATCGATTCTTCCGACTGACAATCTAGCCAAATATGGGACATATGCGGACAAGCTTCTGATTCCAGAAACTTTTTTAGTTCATAAACCCGATAGTTTAAGCTGGGAAGAAGCTTCTTCAATCTGGATGCAGTATTTGACGGCTTGGGGTGGTGTAATCCATGCTGGTGGACTTTCGAAAGGAAAAACGATCTTGATCACAGCAGCTTCAAGTAGCGTAGGAATAGCTGCGATACAGATAGCTGAAGCAGCGGGTGCTAAGGTCATTGCAAGTACACAGACGATAGAGAAAAAGCAACGTTTACTGGATCTCGGTGTTAAAAATGTTATAGCCAGTGAAGATGAACCAGATTTGTATGAGGCGCTTGTTTTACGTTTAGGTGGAGAACATCTTGATGTCGCCTTCGATGCTGTAGGAGGGCCATATATTGAACAGATTGCAAAAGCGATGTCTGTAGGAGGAACGATGGTTATGCATGGTGCGCTTAGCCCGGAGATCACACCATTCCCCCTTAAAGTTGCATTACGCAAGAGCTTAACCATGCGAGGTTTTTTGTTCCTTGAGGTTCTGCATGACCCTGTTCTAAGGGAGCAAGCCAGACGATTTATTCTTAGCAGTATAGGTGCAGGATATCTTCGTCCGGTGATCGACCGTTGCTTTAACTTTGAGGACATGCATGACGCTCAGCGCTATCTTGAATCAAATCAGCAAATAGGAAAAATTGTAGTTACTCTCAATACATAATGGTCTTATCTAATTTCTACTGTCTAGAAAAAAGGTTAGTTCCATCTGATTCAGGTTTCTATATGGCCCAGCACTTCCGCTAAGTAATCAAACAATGCTCGGATTCGCAAAGGTGTCGGGCCCCGCTGTGGACGATATAAATACAGGCGCCAAACGGGAGAGGTTTCCTCATGAAGTATCTGAATGAGCTTACCACTCCTAAGCCACGGTAAAACTAGAAATCCAGGCATGTGTCCGAATCCGACTCCAGCGAGAATAGCTTGAAATTCAGCTTCAAGATCATCTGTAATAAAACGAGGCTTTGATGGCGTAAAGCTTCGACTTTCGGTGAATGTCCATGGCCAGTAACGTCCTGTTTTATGATCGACTAGTGCTGTTAGAGGGTATTTATCAAGGTCAATAATTTTTTTAGGCATTCCAACCTTATCAATTAACTCTGGCGTACCCACAGAATAAAAATTCACTTTAGCCAATTCCCTTGCCACATATCGATTGTCCGGCAAAAATCCAAATCTGATCCCGATATCTATCCGCTCATCGATCACATCCGAGTGTGAATCTGTTAGCACACAATCCACGACAATATCTGGATAACGTGTGGCAAATTCTGCTAGTGCGGGTACTACCAATTTGCGCCCTAACACAGACGACACAGTAAGACGGACAGTCCCACGCATTTCATCTCGTTTTTCCTTGGTGTCTTTTACAAACAAAGCATCGATCGTTCCCACCGCAAAACGTGCTTGCTTTGCCAGACGCTCACCATCAGCGGTAATTTTAATTTGTCGAGTACTCCTGTAAAACAGAATCTCTCCGCGCTGCTCTTCTAGCTCTTTTATTGCCCGTGTCACTGCCTGTGGGGAAATACCCAGCTGAGTTGCTGCCTCTTTAAAATTTCGAGACTCTGCTGCGACACAAAAGATACGCATCATTTCCAATTTGTTATGCATGTCCTATCCTGTGTTATGGCAATTATTCCGTAAATAGGAATTCTGAAAGATAATATTATTCATTTATTATACCTAACAGGGCTGTAATACTTAACCCATCAAATATGATTGACAGATAGGTTGAAGGTTACTTGTATGAATAATATAGAAAATAAAGTTGTTGTTATCACTGGTGCAAGTAGTGGTTTAGGTGAAGCTACTGCTCGCTTACTTGCTAAAAAAGGTGCAAAGGTTGTAATTGGTGCTAGACGTACTGAAAAATTAGAGGCTATTGTTCACGACATTCGTGCTGAAGGTGGTCAAGCTGAATTTATTGGTATGGATATAACCAAACCACAGGAAGTACAAGCACTTATTGAAAAGGCATTAAGCGCATTTGGTCAAATCGATGTATTGGTAAACAATGCTGGATTAATGTCTATTGCACCATTAAGTGAGCTAAAAGTTGATGAATGGGATCGTATGATCGACATTAATATTAAAGGTGTTCTTTATGGTATTGCAGCTACCCTACCTGTTTTCCAAAAACAAAACTTTGGACACTTTATTAATCTCGCATCTGTTGCAGGGATAAAAGTATTTAGTCCAGGAGGTACTGTTTATAGCGGTACTAAGTTTGCTGTAAGAGCCATCTCAGAAGGACTTCGTCATGAAGTTGGGGGAACAATTAGAACGACTACTATTGAGCCTGGTGCAGTTGAGTCAGAACTAAAATTCGGTTCTTCTCATAAAGAAAGTTCAGAGTTTGTTACTGATTTCTACAAACAAGCCATACCAGCTGATTCAGTCGCTCGAGCAATTGCTTATGCAATTGAACAGCCTGCGGATGTAGATATTAATGAAATTGTTTTACGCCCAACGAGCCAAGAGTTTTAATTATTGAATAACAAAAAATTGGGAGCACCTCGCTCCCATTTTTACTATATTTTTAAAATTAAGGACAAATCTATGAAAGCCGTATCGTATGTTATCAATCACCATGATGATTTTAAAAATTCATTGGTAGATATTGAAAAAGCGAAGCCTACGCTTAAGGAGCGTGATGTACTGGTAAAAGTTCAGGCAATCTCTGTGAATCCAGTTGATACCAAAGTGAGAAAAAATTCGTCAGAAGCAAATAATCGTATTTTAGGTTGGGATGCCGTTGGTGAAATTATTGAAGTTGGCTCAAAAGTTACCTCTTTTAAAGTAGGAGATTCTGTTTGGTATGCTGGTGATTTAACCCGAGATGGTAGTAATGCTGAGTTTCAAGCAGTCGATGAACGAATTATCAGTCTTAAACCAATTACAGTATCTAATGCAGAAGCAGCAGCATTGCCATTAACTGCAATAACGGCATGGGAAATGCTGTTTGATCGGTTTCAAATTTCAGAAACAGAAGTTGGCAGTATTTTAATTATCGGTGGTGCAGGTGGTGTAGGATCAATCGCTATCCAACTCCTAAAAGCAAAAACAAATCTGACCGTTATAGCAACAGCTTCACGTGAAGAAACGAAATCTTGGGTGGAATCACTGGGTGCCGACCATGTCATTGATCATAGCAAAGATTTAAACGAACAAATCGAAGCACTAGGTATTGAAAAACCAAAATACGTCTTCTCTACCAATCATACAGAAACATATACCAAGCAAATAGTTTCTCTGATTGCACCACAAGGCAAGCTTGGATTGATCGATGATCCACAAACATTTGATATTATGCCGTTTAAGACTAAATCTATTTCTATCCATTGGGAGTTGATGTTCACTCGTTCAATGTATGAAACCGATGATATTGAAAAGCAAGGTGAACTGTTGCAACAGGTTGCACAATTAGTTGACCAGCAAAAAATTAGAAGTACCCTCAACCAAAATCTAGGCAAAATTAACGCTGCAAACTTGGAGACGGCGCATAAGTTGCTTGAATCAGGCAAGTCAAAAGGCAAAATTGTACTAGAAAACTTCTAAAACAAATTCAAGGTGAAATAATGACTATTTCAATAATTGCGAACTTTAAGGCAAAGTCAGATCAAAAAGAAACGTTAGAAGCGCTTTTAAAAAGTGTAATAGAGCCTACGCTTCAAGAAGAAGGATGCTTGAAATATGAGCTTTATATTAGCGAAAATGACTCGAGTAGATATTTCTTCTTAGAAGAATGGCGTAGCAGAGAGGATTTAGATATCCATATAGCGTCTGATTATATTCAAAGTTTATTTGGTAATATCCAATCGCTCATTGAATCAAGTGATATTGTAGAAATCAAAAAAATATAGCTGTATTCGGACGTTATGATGAAGTATTCTTCAAATTAACATAGAGACTTAGAAAGTTAATATAAAAATGGGAGCTCTAAGCCACTACTGTCCCATAGTTTGCTTTAAATAAAAAAACCTGAGTCTAAATAGTTAAAATATGAGTGCAAACAAACACTTTAACTATAAAGGACTCAGGTTTTGTCACATCAGAATACCGTATTTCATCAATTACTCAAACCCATTCTAAGACAAGATTTTGAACGTCTGGCTAAACTGCACCACTCTGGGCAAAAATTAAGATCAGCCACCCGCTGGGATCAGTTTGTTGCCATATTGATGTCCCAACTTTCTTGTCGGCAAAGCTTAAGAGACATTCAATCCAATCTCGAAT
>NZ_JAKTID010000034.1:0-53868 GCF_027854795.1 Acinetobacter sp. AOR34_HL
ATGGCGGTATGGCGACGCAGACCCAATGAACCTGTGATCATACACTCAGACCAAGGCTCACAATACAGTAGCGGAGACTGGCAGAAATTCTGTCAAAAGCATAATTTAGTTCCGAGTATGAGTCGTCGTGGAAACTGTTGGGACAATGCTGTTGCTGAATCCTTTTTTAGTAGTTTAAAGAAGGAAAGAATTAAAAAGAGGATCTATAAAACACGAGAAATGGCCCGTGCGGATGTGTTTGATTATATCGAGATGTTTTACAATCGAATCAGGCGTCATTCGCATCTCGATGGGATGAGCCCAGAAGCATTTGAGACAGCTTCAAAATGAGGCGGTCTCATGTCTAGGATACTGGGAGCAGTCCACAGCAGATGTATTAACTTATCGAATTTATGAGGAAAAGTGCTTACAAGATATCGAGAAATTCGAAAAAAGCTCTGATGGTATTTTAACAATCGTAGAGTACGTAGAAGGGTATCTTGAAATGCAAAATGGGGTAATTCCCACGATGTCAGAAACAGCATGCGCACTCAATATTCCTGAACGAACATTAAGGCATCAACTGCAACAGCTACAAACCAGTTATAAAGAAATTAGAGAGCGATTAATTAAACAAAAAGCCATTAAATTTATCGAAAATAGTGCCTATTCGATCGAGCAGGTTGCAGAAATGTTGGGGTATTCAGAGCCAGCAGCCTTTAACCATGCATTTAAACGTTGGTTTGGACGAAGTCCTCGACAATATCATCGAAAAAACTAAATGCTTAAAAATGGTACATTATGATGTTTAAACTCTATGATAATTAAGCCTAAAATCTAATGTCTTTGAACTCAATGTTCGATATAATTTTCACCAATTAAAATTGCAATAACGCCTTATGTTAAATTCTAAACCAGACTCACATAGCACTGCATATACACCAACATCGCCTGCTGAGCGCTATGCTCAAGCTCTTGAGTCAGGGCAATTTATGCCTGATGAAGCTCAAGCGCAGGCAGTGCAAGAGTTAGATCGAGTATGGAAAGAGTTACTCACTCGCTATAAAGCTTCAAAAAAAGCATTTCGACGTTTCCGCAGACAAACATACCCAAAAGGTGTTTATATGTGGGGAGGTGTTGGTCGTGGTAAGACATGGTTGATGGATCAATTCTATGAATCTGTGCCTTTCCGCCGCAAGATACGTCTGCATTTTCATCACTTTATGCAGCACGTGCATAAAGAGTTAAATAAACTTTCTGGTCAGCGCAATCCTTTGGATATGGTTGCAGATCAGATTTATAAAGATGCTGTTGTAATTTGTTTTGATGAGTTTTTTGTATCGAATGTTACGGATGCCATGATCCTGAGTGATTTGTTTCAAAAACTATTTGAACGTGGTATCACACTGGTTGCAACTTCAAACATTGCACCCGAAGGCTTATATAAAAATGGTATCCATCGTGACCGTTTCATGCCAACGATTGAATGTGTACAAAAAAATTGCACAGTATTAAATGTTGATGCAGGAATTGATTACAGACTACGTGTATTGAAGCAAGCTCAATTGTTTAAATATCCATTGAGTGCTGATGCTCAAGTATGGATGTTAGAGCGTTTCAATGCATTAACTCAGACTCAAGTGAAGTCAAACTCACCGATTATGATTAATAATCGTGTAGTTGAAACACTCGGGCATACAGAAGATGTTTTATGGTGTGAATTCTCAGAATTATGTTTTAAACCGAGAAGCCCCGCTGATTTTATTGAAATCGCAAATATCTACAACACTGTGTTAGTTAGTAATGTTCCACATTTAACAGATTTCCTTTCGGAAGGAACTCGTCGCTTTATTTATTTGGTCGATGAATTCTATGACAGAGGCGTTAAATTATTGATTACTTCAGAAGATTCGATTATTGAGTTATATGAAGGATCTAAATTAGCATTTGAAATTGAACGTACACGTTCCAGATTGTTAGAAATGCAATCAGATGCATATCTGCACTCTGAACATCGCCAAATTGATATGGCTAAAACTTCATAACTTATAAAGGCATTCTTCGGAATGCTTTTTTTTATATTTTGATACTGAGAAAGCTTTATTCTTGGTTGATTTTTGTTATAACTAAATGTGTTTTTAAGACTGTGAGATCATTACATCCTCATAGAATAAGTAAAATTTTAATTTAAAGTTTTGATTTACTAAATCTCGTAGTTGTCAATACTTCTAATTGAGAAAATGCTTACTATTTAGGAATGTGATATTACTATTCAGGCTAGTATAAATCAGTATACTAGGATTCTTGTTATAAAAAGTTAGCACCATCAGGAAAGACAATGACTGTACGTATTCAAAAAGGCAAGCTAGCGATTGCTAAAGAACTTTACGATTTCATCGAAAATGAAGCTTTACCAGGTTCTGGTTTAGATAGTGAAACTTACTGGAAAAATTTCGAGCAAGTCGTTGTCGATCTTAGCCCTAAGAACAAAGCATTATTAGCGAAGCGTGAAGAGCTACAAGCTAAAATTGATGAATGGCACCGCAATAATAAATTTGAGTTAAATGCTTATAAGGCATTCTTAACTGAAATTGGTTATCTTGTTCCTGAAGTTGAAGACTTCAAAGTTACAACTGAAAATGTTGATGAAGAAATCGCATTATTAGCTGGTCCACAGCTTGTTGTACCTGTACGTAATGCACGTTATTGCTTAAATGCTGCAAATGCACGTTGGGGTTCATTATACGATGCACTTTATGGTACTGATGTAATTTCTGAAGAAAACGGCGCTGAAAAAGGCAAGGGTTATAACCCTGTTCGTGGCGACAAAGTTATTGCTTTTGCTAAAGATTTCTTAAATCAAACTTTCCCATTGGCACAAGGTTCACATGCTGATGCGACTAAATACGCAATCGAACATAACCGTTTAGTTGTTACGTTGAAAGATGGTTCTACTACTTCTTTAGCTCATGAGTCACAATTCGTTGGCTTTAATGGTGAAGCAGAAAACCCTACAGAGGTTGTTTTATTAAACAATGGCTTGCATGTAATTATCGATATCGATGCGAATAGCCCAATTGGTAAAACTGATGCAGCAGGCGTTAAAGATTTAACACTTGAAGCAGCAATTACAACTATTCAAGATTTGGAAGATTCTGTAGCAGCTGTAGATGCTGAAGAAAAAGTAGAAGGCTACCGTAACTGGTTAGGCTTAATGAAGGGTGATTTACAAGAATCAATCGAGAAGAACGGTAAAACAGTTACTCGTGCTCTTAATAAAGATCGTACTGTTAAAAACTTGATCGGTGGAACGACAACTTTACATGGTCGTTCATTGATGCTTCTTCGTAACGTTGGTCACTTGATGACAAACCCAGCCATCCTTGTTGAAGGTGAAGAAATTTTCGAAGGTATTATGGATGCTTTAGTAACTCCGTTACTAAGTATTGTAGATATCCGTGGTGAAAACGAAAACCATAACTCTCGTAAAGGTTCGATGTATATCGTTAAACCAAAAATGCATGGTCCAGAAGAAGTTGCATTTGCGGTTGAGTTGTTTGAACGCGCTGAACAAGCTCTTGGTTTGCCTGCTAAAACACTTAAAATCGGTATTATGGATGAAGAGCGTCGTACATCTGTAAACTTGAAAAACTGTATCGCAGCTGCAAAAGACCGTACAATTTTCATTAACACAGGTTTCATGGATCGTACTGGTGATGAAATCCATACTTCTATGGAAGCTGCACCAGTTGTTCGTAAAGAAGCTGTTAAAACTCAAAAATGGATTGCTGCTTACGAAAATCGAAACGTTGCGATTGGTTTAGAGTGCGGTTTACAAGGTAAAGCACAGATCGGTAAAGGTATGTGGCCAAAACCTGACAGCATGAAAGATATGTTGGCGACTAAGATTGCACATCCAAATGCGGGTGCATCATGTGCATGGGTTCCATCACCAACAGGTGCGGTACTTCACGCAATGCATTATCACCAAATCAATGTAAAAGCTCGTCAAGATGAATTAGCATCTCAAGATATGTTGACTTTAGATGATTTGTTAACACCTCCTTTTGCTACAGAAACTAACTGGACAGCAGAAGAACTAAACAACGAACTTGAAAATAACTGTCAAGGTATCTTGGGTTATGTTGTTCGTTGGGTTGATTTAGGTGTTGGATGTTCTAAAGTTCCAGATATCAACAACGTTGGTTTGATGGAAGACCGTGCAACATTACGTATTTCTTCTCAACATGTTGCAAACTGGTTACGTCACAGTATCGTAACGCGTGAACAAGTTGAAGAGGTATTGAAACGTATGGCTGTAATTGTAGATCAACAAAATGCGAATGATCCACTTTATACGCCAATGGCACCAAACTTTGATGGCATCGCTTTCCAAGCTGCTTCTGATTTAATTTTCAAAGGCGCTGAGCAACCATCTGGTTATACAGAGCCATTGTTACATGCTGCACGTTTAAAACTTAAAGGTTATACAGGTGATTAATTTCATCTAAAATAAAAGCCTCTTCGGAGGCTTTTATTATTTTGAAGATCATTTTTATGTGTGCTAACTTTAAACCCATCACACTGGAACGAGTAAAGCAACTTGAATTGCCGCTTGTATCTTTTGCCTATGAAGAAGAGGTTTATCCAAGTTATAAAACTCCATTATTGTTTAAATCTGAACAAGGTTTGGTGTGGAGGGAGGTTCTGTTTGGTTTAGTACCCAAATGGGCAGAAGATATTAATATTTCAAAACATACTTATAATGCACGTCACGAAACTATTTTTCAGAAACCAAGTTTTCAAGAATCTGCCTACAAATGTAAGTTTGGCGTAATCCCTGTAACTGAGTTTTATGAAAGCAAATATATAGATAACAAGCCACAACGCTGGGCTGTAAAGCGTAAAGATGGGCGGGCATTTTATATTGCTGCACTTTATGAGATTAGAAAATTAAATGACAAAATAATTCGTTCAGCTGCGATGTTAACCATGGATGCTATAGATCATCCGATGATGAAGGATTTCCATGAACCTGGTGATGTCAAAAGATCAGTTGTTATTATTCCTCATGAACAATTAGAAGAGTGGTTAACATTAAAACAGCCGTATCAATTAATTAATTTTATGAATGGTTTTCCTGTAGATGAATTTGAATGTTTACATGTACCAAAACCTAAAATTGAGAAAATCACACCCCAGCTCAATATGTTTGATTTATTTTAGATTCGAAAATAAAAAAGCTTCCTTTATAGGAAGCTTTTTTTAAATTTGATTAAATCAACGTGATAAATTCTTAAACATATGTTTTAAGATTTCCATTGTTTTTTCTATTTGCAATGGAGTTAAACCATCGAAAGATTGTTCTAAAATGACTGAAGTCAGGTCATTAATTTTAACAATCATTTCTTTACCTTTGTCTGTCAGAAAAACTCGCGTAATACGACCATCTTCTTTGCAAGAGTAAGTTTCGATATAGCCTTCATCTTTCAGGCGATAAACGATTTTAGTGGTCGTAGACATCTTTGAAATGACCATATCTGATAGTTCTGATACGCTGGCATGAGGTTTTACATTCAATGCAAGTAAAATACGACGGCGAGAATTGTCTAAACCATACTTTTTAAGTACGTTGTCGATGTTTTGAACGTACTGAGCATTTACTTGAGAAATCCAGTAATATGGAAAGTCTTCTAAGTTAAATGATTCGGCTGTAGGTAAAAAACGCGCATATTTTTTAGGCATTTACTTATTTCCTATGCTTGTTACTGTGAATTGGTTAACCAACTCTTGAATTCCATGAAGTGTCTTCACGACTTGCTGAAAAATCCAAGATTGATTGAATTTTCCACCATTTCATTTATAACAAATCTTCCTTAAAGAAGCTCTACAGCTATCTTTATTTTGAATAAAAAATCATCGAAAAAACATATAAAAATGTTATTTATGATGGTTTTATCTATTCTACACACTCTTTCAGATAGACAGTTTTTCTATAAATCAGTCTATCTCAAGAACATTGCTATTGTAGAAAATAAATACAATATTTGACGTGACTTTAAAGGCAAAAACTTATGTCTCAAATGTCATAAAATATAGAAATCAATATATTTATATAATAAATACTATCAAATACAGATAATTGGGTTAAACATATGGTTAAAAAATAACTAGAATAAATAATCTAAAAAGATGAATTAATACATTCTTTATCACATTTTTATGCTGTTTTTTGATCAATAAAATATACAGATGTAGAAAATTTAATAAATTTGGCGGTCAATTTAGTTTGATTAATTAATTTTGGAATGATGAAAGGTGGAATTTGATGTTATTAAAAAGACGCATCTAAACAGGATTACATATTTAAATGCGTAAAGTGAAGAGGGTACTTATTTATTAGAAGTTGATTTCTTTTTCAATGATTGACCATAGTTGTTTATGGCTCTTTTTAAACATCGACATATGCCCGATCTCATTAAAACCATGTTTCTTTGGATCAAGTTGAACTAGTTTGGTTTCAGCGTTTGGATACAGTCGTAATAAATCTTTGACATTCGCTTCTGTGGCGATTTCATCGTCTGTAGCCCAAAACGAAACGATAGGACACTTAATCTGCTGATGATAGTCATTAAAAATAGTTTTACCAATCGTATTCATTACATAACCAGGTTTACTACAAAACTCAGCCCATTGTCTTGCAACATTTTTCGGTAGGTTTTCACCCATGCCGATGAATTGTGTCGCACCGTATCCTTTAAATAAACTTGAAACAGGGAAAATAATGTTGAACATAACAGGAGCTAATAACTTAGTTTTTCCCTTTAGACCTTTGATGTGACCTGTAGAACCCGCAATAGCTAATACCTTGGCAACTTTTTCATAAGAAGGGTTGATACCAAGCAACTGCCCGCCAGCACTATGACCAATAATAATCACCTGTTGTGCGTGGGTTTTGTTGATTAGTAAGTCAATTGCAGCTGGTATATCCAATAAACCCCAATCATCAATACTTGCTGTAGAATCTTTTAATTTGCCATGTAATGACTCACCAATTCCTCTGAAATCAAAGGTGAGAACTTGATAACCTTGTTGATTCAGCCATTGTGCAAATGAATTGTAAAAGTTCTGAGTAATGCCAGTTGCTGAACAAACCAGAATTGGAAACTGTTTTGTATTATTTTCAGAAGCGTAGTATCGAGCTGAAAGTTGATAACCATCTTTACAGCTGATCCAAAAAGATTTATAGGTATTCATAACGGAGAACTCAATACTATCTCTAATTACTTTACACAAGTTCCAAAAAGAAACTTATATAAAAAATGACTAAAAAGTCAAATAAAGGTAGAATCAAGATTATTAATTAAACAAATCAAATGGATATAGTTGTGGAATTTAACCAAGCAATGGAATTAGCAATAATTTTTAGTGGAATTTTTCTTTGGGTAGGAATGTTAACAGGCGTTTGGAAATATTATCAAATTCGAAGATCTCAACAATCAAGAGCTCATTATTATGTAGATATTGCGCATCGTAGTAGTTTGTTATATGCGAGTGCCAGTTTAATTTTGGCATGTTTAAGTTATTTCAGTATGTTAAGTGAAACTACAAAATTATTTTGCGTTGTTGCGAATCTGTTCTTTTTCTCGATGTCGATCCTAACTTACATAATCCATGGTTTTTTAAAAGACACAACCAACCAATTTAAACAACCTCATCAATTGGGACATTGGACACTACCAAGTTGGTGTATGAGTTTTATAATGTTTAGTTTGATAGTGGTTGAGCTGGGTGCAACAGCTATATTGCTTTACGGAACAATAATTTATTTCCAATAAAAAATGGATGATGACTCATCCATTTTAGTAAATTAATTTTTTTGACGCTCAGCACTCATCTGTCGAAACTTTCGGTCCACAATACCCCACGTACAAAAGGCTAGTGAAACGATCAGTGCATAGGCGAAATATTCAGGTTTCAAATTACCTTTAATTGTGCCTTGTAATAACAACGTAGCCATAAGTGCGAGTGTTGTGATTGCATATACGATCGAATCGTTTGCCTTCAGAGTGTTAATGAAGACTTGCTTGTTGAAATGTAATGATAACATCTCCATCCCTCCTTGAGTCGTGATGACAGAAACCTAATCGTTTTTGTCAGAATTGAATTTAGAGTTTTACTGCTTATTTTTAGGGATTTCAATAGGTAAAAAGACTATTTTGAAAATAAATTTTAGAATGTATTGATTTATATATGAAAATATTATTTTATTTGGTGATTGTTGCTATTTTTAATTATGATATTGTTGGTTTTTTTACATTTAGAAATAGAAAATAATAAAACCATAAATCATTAATTTAACAGTTAAAAAGATTTGTCGTAAACAAAAAATGAACGTTGGATAAAAGAACATTTTCTGTATAGCTAAAATCATGTCTGGGTAAAACATCATTTTAACGACAAATCATTTTAAATTTTTTCTTTACGCATTCGATCAATAGCAGTAGTTACCACCAGTACGATAAGAGATGGAAGTAGCCATGCTAAATTTTGTTCATTCAAAGGTAGATGTTGAATGAAAACTGGTAAATATTCGTTGAATCCCGCAGCTTTTACCGCTTCGATAATTCCGAAAATGAAAGCAACCGTAGTAACTGATCCAACAACCAATGATGGTTTATTCCAGAATTTCCAGAAAAAACTCAACATAATGACCACGATAGCTGGTGGGTAGATAGCACTAAGCACTGGTACTGAAAATGCAATAAGTTTAGTCAAGCCTAGATTCGAAATGACCAATGAAAAACCGATCAAGATAAAAACAAGAAATTTATATGGTAGACCAGTCAATTCAGTAAAGTATTCAGCACAAGCACAGGTTAGCCCAATAGCAGTCACCATACATGCTAAAAAAATTAATCCAGTCAGGAAGATAGAACCTAAGTCGCCAAATGCGTGTTGAACATATGCATGCAAAATAATAGCACCATTGTCAGCATTTGCAGCAACTTCATGACTACCCAAACCAAGTTTGAATAGGCTGATATATACGAGTGTAAGTCCAACACCTGCAATTAAACTTGCAATTATTGCATATTTAGTTATCAGTTTTGAGTCTGTCACACCACGTGATTGTATTGCTTGAATAATTACGATACCAAAGACCAATGCACCAAGCGTGTCCATGGTGAGATAACCATTAATAAAGCCTTCAGATACTGGACTACTCACATAGTTGTTGATCGGCGGTGAGATATAACCAGTCGGAATAACAATTGCTGCAATACCTAAAATTGCAAGTGCAATAATTTTTAAAGGCGCAAGAACATGCCCTACAGTGTCTAACAGCTTATTTGGGTAGAGTGATACAGCAGTCACTAGAGCAAAATAAATCACACTATATATAAATAAACTACTACTCGAAGTTCCAAAATAAGGAGCAAAACCAATTTCATATGAAACTGTCGCAGTCCGTGGAGTAGCGAATAATGGACCAACAGAGAGATAACAAACAATTGTTAATAAAAGGCTAGCAAATCGACCTAAAGGAGAACTAATAATCTCGATTGAGCCTTGCATTCGCGATAAAGCCATAATGGTAAGCACTGGTAAACCAACTGCAGTGATTAAAAAACCAAAAGCAGCAAGCCAAACATGTTCACCTGCTTGTTGTGCGACAATAGGTGGGAAAATAATATTACCTGCACCAATAAACAGTGCGAAGGTCATAAAACCTAAGGCAATAATATCTCCTGTACGAAGATGATTCATAAAATGGGAGGTTTAAAATAAAAGTGCGAATTCTAGACCAAAAATGTTCTCTTTTGAAACTAATTTTATGTGAAAATTGATTGATTTTTGACTAAAAAGAAAGCTTGTAAATCATATAATTAGGATTGGTAAACATAATTGTTTGAAATGATTTTAAAAGTGAAAAAATGGATTAAACATGATGATATTATGATAAAAATCTAAATTAAATGTACAATTAATTGGTGTTTGTCCATAAAAGGATTGAACATTTGAAAGCTAAGGCGTAAAACTATAGAAATGATGAATGCAACGCCTATGCATTATTTTTTGATTTTATTATTTTTTAATAAGGAATATCTCGAATGAGAGCTTCTACTGTGACCATCAAAACGGAACAAGATATTGAGAAGTTAAGAATCTCAGGACGTTTAGCGGCACAAGTTTTAGAAATGATAGGCGAGTTTATTAAGCCTGGCGTAAGTACAGAATACCTAGATGATATCTGTAATGATTACATTGTAAATACGCTGCAAGTGATACCTGCCAATGTTGGCTACCATGGTTTTACAAAGACTACGTGTATCTCCGTCAATGAAGAGGTTTGTCATGCAATTCCTTCTGCAAAGAAGATTTTAAAAGAAGGTGATATTTTAAATATTGATGTAGCTGTCATCAAAGATGGTTACTTTGGTGATACCAGTAGAATGTACTTTGTGGGTGAACCTACTCCTGAAGCAAAAAAATTAGTAGAAACAACCTACGAAGCGATGCTTGCTGGTATTCATACTGTAAGACCCGGTGCGACTTTAGGTGATATTGGTCATGCAATTCAATCTGTAGCACAGCGTGAAGGCTATAGTATTGTCCGAGAGTATTGTGGTCATGGAATTGGGCGCGTATATCATGAACAGCCAAACATTTTGCACTACGGGCAAAAAGGTCAGGGTATGGTGCTGAAGAAAGGCATGGTATTTACGATTGAACCCATGGTTAATGCTGGGAAACCATTTGTTAAAGAGTTGAGTGATGGTTGGACGGTTGTTACTCAGGATAAATCTTGGTCAGCGCAATGGGAACACATGGTTGCTGTGACTGATGATGGTTTTGAGTTATTGACGCCATGGCCAAATGGAACTGGACATTATCCTTCAATTTAAAGGGTTTCGAATCATCAAGGCTTGATTAAAAATCAGGCCTTTTTCTTGTAGAGCACATCGTTAGTTGTTCAACCAGATAATCAATAAATACACGTACGGCAGGTAGCAAACCTCTTCTCGATGGATATACAGCGTGAAAAATACCATGAGGTGCAGTCCACTCTGGTAATACTTTTACTAATTGTCCTGATTTTACAAAATCTTGAGCAATACTATCTGGTAATAAAGCGATACCGCAATTTTGGCTTGCAAGTTGTGCCAACATTAAAAGATTGGAAGCCATAATCACTGGGTTAACTTTAATTTTTTGTTGTTGATTATTTGGGCCACTTAATAAGAATTGTTGATCGAGATGATCTTCTGACATACTAATAATACGGTGTTTGCTCAGTTCTTCAGGTGTATTTAGGTGTCCAAATTCATTAAGATATGCTTGACTGGCAAAAAGACGTTGTTCTATTGCTTCAAACTCTCTCAATACGAGATTGGGGTCATCATCTAATTTAGAACGAACCCTTAAAGCTAGATCAATACCTTCATTAATAACATCAACACGACGGTTACTGACCATCATTTGCACGCGTACTTCGGGATATTTCTTCAAAAAAGCGGGTAGTATTTTGGCCATTTGGTTTTGGGCGATGTCGACAGGAACGCTCACTTTGATCACGCCACGAGGTTCGCTACTTAAGTGATTAACCACATCATGTGCTGCTTGCGCGGCATTCATCATGACTTGTGCGTGTCTATAGACATCCATACCGATATCAGTGACAGCAAAATGTCGTGAACTACGTTGAATGAGGCGAACGCCTAATTGTTCTTCTAAATTATAGACCCTACGGCTAAGCTTAGATTTTGGGATTTCAGTTGCACGTTCGGCTGCGCTAAAACCACCATATTCTACAACCAGTGCAAAGCAGTAAAAATCATCTAAATCCGTTAGCATTCTGCCATAAACTCCAGCTTTTATAAGTTCTAGGTTAGTATAAACCGATTGATTAAATACTTTGTGTCAAAATATCGCGAACCAGTTGATATTCTTTAATTCGTTCAAAATCTTTATCTGTAGGTGAATGAATCCTCGATAAGTCCATATTGTCATTGATATCTGCAATTTTCACAACACGTGCTATAGGGTTTTGAAGGGTGCGTTTTGCAGCCTCAGTTCGAGATTCACCCTTTAGTTTAGTCAATGCTAGAATTGCTTCAACAATATCGTTATCACATCCTAATTCATATAGTTCATCTACAGTAGTATTAGTATCTTCGAGAACATCATGTAACACGGCTACAATTTTTTGCTGAATCGTTGAGACGTTCATCATGACGCGTAAAGGATGTAATATATAAGGGGCATTCGCCTTATCGACTTGTCCCATATGCTTTGTAGCGGCAAAAGCGATAGCTTGTTCTATAGAGACCATGTGCTAAATACTCCTGAGCTGAGAATAGCTTTGATTAGGATATTCTTTTAAACTGTTTTTAATTTCTTAAGCTTTATCATCATGTCTTATCAACTTATTAATATTGCCGATTCAACTCAAAATATTGTCTGCCCATATTGTCAACAAGCTGTACTAGATTGGGAACAAGAGCAATATATCCAACCATGTGATCATACGTTATTTATCGCTATGGACTTGGGATTTGAATATATAGCAGATCGTTTTGAAGAAACTTTGTCACAATCTGTTGATGAAATTCATGAAGATGCCAATATGAATATCTTTTCTAGTATTTCAAAGTCAACATATGAAGATGTAATTATTTTAAAATCAGATTTGGGCGTCGAAGGGATGTTTCGTTATATCGGTTTAAGTTGTAAGTAATAAAAAAGCCAATCAAGAGATTGGCTTTTTAAACTTATGCTTCAGGTGCTGGGCTATATTGCTCAACTAATGGTTTTAATTCACCATTTTGGAACATCTCAAGCATGATATCGCTACCACCAATAAGCTCACCATTTACCCATAACTGTGGGAAAGTAGGCCAGTTTGCAATTTGAGGTAATGTTGCACGAATATCTTGGTTTTCTAAGATATTTACATAGGCAAATGGACGACCAATTTGACTAAGTGCTTCAACTGCACGAGCTGAAAAACCACATTGCGGGAATTGTGGAGTGCCTTTCATGTAAAGTAAAACAGGGTGTTTCGCAATTTGATCACGAATTAACGCTACTGTATCACGCGCTTGTTCCGTCATAGATAGATCCTCAACTAATCTTCCCAAATTATATACCGAAAAATTAGCTGCGGGCTATTGCTAAAGATTTTTCTTGTATAAATGTGAGTTTAAGCTTTCAATCTACACAGGTTTTTGCTTATATAACCTTTTTCAACACAACTAACGATAGATTGAGTTTGTTATGACTAATATCACTCTTGCTCCTGTGCAACCTGATCAACCTTCACATCTTATGGCTACTTATGGTCGCCAAGCGATCAGTTTTGTTCGAGGACGAGGGGCGTATCTGTACACAGCAGATGGTACTGAATATTTAGATGCTTTGACAGGTATTGCTGTATGTGGTTTAGGTCATGCTCATCCTGTGATTGCAGAAGCAATTGCAGAGCAAGCTGCAACATTAGTACACACCAGTAACTTATTTGAAATTCCTTGGCAGACAGCTGCTGCGCAGAAACTTGCTGAAGTTTCAGGAATGGAAGAAATCTTTTTTTCAAATAGCGGTGCTGAGTCAAATGAAGGTGCAATTAAAATTGCTCGTAAATTTGGTGCGCAGCAAGGTGTGAGTAATCCTAAAATTATCGTTGCTGAACAATCTTTTCATGGTCGTACTTTGGCAACCTTGTCTGCAACAGGGAATAAAAAAGTTCAGGAAGGTTTTGCGCCATTAGTTGAAGGGTTTATTCGAGTTCCATTTGGTGATGTTGAGGCAATCCAAGAAGCTGCGATCAATCATCCAGACATTGTTGCTATCTTGATTGAGCCAATTCAAGGTGAAGGTGGTGTCAATACCGCTCCACAAGGCTTCAGCTATTTAGAAGAAGTTCGCGCACTTTGTAATCAGCACAATTGGTTGATGATGCTTGATGAAATCCAAACTGGTAATGGTCGTACAGGTAAATATTTTGCATACCAACACACCAATATAGTTCCTGATGTGATGACAACTGCAAAAGGTTTAGGAAATGGTTTTCCTGTTGGTGCGGTTATGACTCAAGGTAAAGCAGTTGGACTATTGGGTGCTGGTAGTCATGGTTCTACTTATGGTGGAACTGTTTTAGGTTCACGTGTTGTTTACACAGTGATTGACACACTTCAAAATGAAAATGCAGTAGAAAATGCGGCTAAAGTGGGTGCATACATAGTTGAACAGCTCAAAGTGCATTTAAATGATTTGAATGTTCAAGTTCGTGGTTTTGGTATGATGATTGGTATTCAATTACCTAAAGATTGTGCTGAAATTGTTGCAATCGCTCGCGATGAATACAAATTAATTGTTAACGTAACCGCAGGTTCAGTGGTTCGTTTACTTCCTCCATTAAACATGACACAAGAACAAGCAGACGATCTTCTTAAGCGTCTTGTACCAGCCATTCAGAATTTCTTGAAAGATTGATTTTTGTAAATAAAAAAAGGGCAATTAAATTGCCCTTTTTTTATATTAATCAATTAGCCAGAAATATACTGTTGTAACTGTTCAATTAAAACGCGCTGATCTTCCATAGCAGCTTTGACTAAATCACCAATTGAAATAAAACCAACTAATTTTTCATTCTCTAGGACAGGTAAATGGCGTAAATGACGATCTGTCATTAAGTTTAAGCATTCTTCAACTGTATTGTTTAAGCTTACAGAAATCACTTTTGAAGTCATAATGTCAGAAACAAGCGTATTATTTGAAGAGCGCTCCATCAAGGCGATTTTACGTGTATAGTCACGCTCAGAGAAAATTCCAACCACTTTTTCATCTTCTGCAACGACTAAAGCACCAACACCTTTATCTGCCATGATTTTAATTGCTTCAAGTACAGTCGCATTTGGTGAAATCGTAAAAATAGATTGTACAGCTTTATTCTTGATGACTTGAGCAACGATTGTCATTATTTATCCACCTGTGTTGTATTGTCATTTTCATTTAACTTAACGGTATTTTTTTTAAATGCAAAGCCCTAATTTATCTTCGATGACGACTTTTTAATGTAAGTGCTTAAAAAGTCGTCATTGATTAGACGCTTTATACTGCTGGCATTACAGTGTCTTTTGGCATAAAGAAAAAGTGCTGCATTTGTTGAGTAGAAAGTTTGAATTTTCTGTGCGAAGAATTAAATAAAGCAGGTTCAACTTGTAATCGGGTCAAAGTAGGCAGCAACGATTCGTGAAAGTCTTTAGGTGTGATTTTACGTGGTTGGTAATGTTTCCAATGTGATTTTGCATAACGGTGTGCTTGGACGCCATTTAGCCAAAAAGGGAATACGTGACCATCTTGATCAGATTTGATTGCCCAACCTTGATGATAAAGACCCCAAAGTACACCACAATACATCATTGTTTTTAGGATTGAAATTTTAATCATCAACTCACGAGAAACAGGTTGAAAATGGTTAAACCGATACATATTCTTAAACTTATATAGTTATAAACTCATGTTTTATTATAAGAAATATACTTTGCATTTATGTTTAATCAATTCATCAAAATCGTAAGCAAATATTCTAATTATTTCAATAAAGCGTAATCTGCATCACATTTATTGAAAAATGTAAGCTCTAATTAAATTTTAGATGCTAAAGAAATTACATTTTTTAACTCAGATAAAGATAACTTTTTATCTTTGTTGCAGGCATAAAAAAACGCCACCTAGGTGACGTCTTTTTATGCTTGTAAGGTTGCCATCTTTTGCCAGTATTGAGCTTTAAGTGAATCACGCTCTACTCGGAAACCTTGATAATACAATTCTGCTAGAAACAATGCTGCTTTACCATGTCCTGCTTTTGCTACTTCTTCAAGTTCTTTCACTGCATCTTGAAAGTTTTTTTGCGATTGAATGGTATTAACCGCATTTGCATACACATGCTCTAGTTCGTGTTGTGTGAAATGTTGAATCATATATAACTCCTTATTTTAATTATGATTACCGCAAATTCTATCCAAAGACACTTTACTTTGAATATAAGCTAATTTAACTTTGAATTGTTAAATTATTATGACAAAAATAATGGAATTGTCAAATATATCGAGTGTCTTTCTATAAATAAAAGCTTACACGATTAAACATTTCTAGCAAATAATTTTAAGTAAAATCAAAGTGAAAATAATAGAAAAGGAGAATAACATGTCAAACGTAATCGATGGTTTAACCTTTGATGTTCCACCATCTGAAAATCAAATTATTGAATTGGCACATCATCATCGAAAATTACTTGATGAGGCTATTTTCCATCAAGAAATTCATTTGGGTGATTATTGTTTAGCTCAGCGTAAAAGGGTTTATGATTTTGCGAGTACGCTTAGCCCAGAGCAAAAAGATCGTTTTTATGAAATTTATAACGGAGAGCTGCGCCGTATAGCAGATGATGATGATTTACATCCAGCAGATGCAGAAAGTGGTGTGGGAATGTTTGCTGTATTTGTTAGTTTAGTGATTATTGCATTTATCCTTTACTTCGCCTTTGTACGTACATTAGTGAGTTGACCTATAACCATCACGTTCAATAAACGATATTTTGGCGGCTTATTGAACGTGAGTCTTGTACTGAGTTACGTAGGCACATACACTACTTCTAATATTGAGGTTAGTCATGCTGTCTAAACATTTAAAACATAAAATCTTAGAGCTAAAATTAGGGCATAAATTAGATCAGTTTAATGTCTATTTAGTGATATTTATTCTAATAGCCATTTTTATTCTTGCATTTAATGCTCTACTACGACCAGTGAATCAGGATCAATATCTGAAGGTTATGCAATTGGCTGAACAAGCTAGTCATCCCAAAACGCAGGCTATGGCTTTGAATGTTTTACAAGCTCAAAAAATTCGTCGGGTCGAATATTTAAAACTATTAAATGCGTTTCAATTTGAATCTACACGTATCCAAGAATATCCTGCACTTTCGCTCGATGATGAATGAGTTTTAATCAAAGTAATTTATTTATAAATGAGGGATTTGTAGCAGTCGGGAAAATAAAATCTATTTATGCTAGACTGACCATCTTTTTAAAAAGCTGCTTTATTCTCAAGGAATTGACATGCAACAGCAATCGAATATGCAAAATAAATTCTTGATAGATGCTGATATCGGCGATGATGATGTCACATTACCGAGTTTACCTGCTGTCGATGTTCCCATTATTGAGCCAGCTGTAAAAACAACAGTTGAAACAACACCTGCGCCAGCTACTAACGTCGAAATAACTGAGCAACATCAATCAGTATCTTCAGAAGAGGAAGAAGAAACCAAATCAACAGGTTTCTTTGGACGTATGAAGGATGGATTAATCAAAACTCGTCGTAGTTTTACCGATGGTATGGTCAATATTTTGATTGGTGGTAAAGAAATCGATGATGAGCTATTAGAAGAAGTTGAAGAACAACTTTTGATTGCAGATATCGGTGTTGAGGCAACAAAAACAATTATCGCAAATCTGACAGAGCGTACAGCACGTGGAGATTTGATCTATTCGCATGCTTTGTATAAAGTATTGCAAGAAGAATTGGTAGCATTATTGGCTCCTCGTGTGAAGCCACTACATATTGATCCTAACAAGTCTCCTTATGTCATTTTAATGGTAGGTGTAAATGGTGTTGGTAAGACAACAACCATTGGTAAGCTTGCAAAACGTTTACAGGCTGAAGGAAAGAAGGTCATGCTTGCCGCTGGTGATACTTTCCGTGCCGCAGCGACTGAACAACTGCAGATCTGGGGCGAGCGTAACGATATCCCAGTTGTTGCACAGGGTCATGGTGCAGACAGTGCTTCTGTGATTTTTGATGCATTCGAAAGTGCCCGTGCAAAAGGCATCGATGTTCTCATTGCCGACACGGCAGGGCGTTTGCAAAACAAATCTAACTTAATGGAAGAGTTAAAAAAAGTTAAGCGCGTAATGCAAAAGATAGATGCGACTGCACCACATGAAATTATGCTTATTGTGGATGCTGGTACAGGGCAGAATGCGATCAATCAAGTACAGCTTTTTGATGAGGCTGTTGGCTTGACTGGTATTACAATTACTAAGTTAGATGGTACTGCTAAAGGTGGTGTCTTATTCAATATCGCAAGTCGTACTCATGTGCCGATTCGTTATATCGGTATTGGGGAAAAAATTGACGATTTGCGTCCTTTCTCAGCTAAATCATTTGTTGCTGCTTTGTTCGAGACTGAGAAATAATTTTTAATTATTTAGCTTATTCTTTTAAAAAGAGGTTCTTAGAGCCTCTTTTTTATATTCAAAGCAATGAAAGGAAATTAAGGTAAATCTACAGTTTTATTGTAATCTAAAAATAGGCAACCATTTATGGTCGTTTCAAAAATAAAACGATCTGTTATATTTTTTGGTCTACTAATAAAAAATAAGCCGTTATACACTACATTCAATCCAAGATAACACCCAAAGGGTAAAAGAGGAATAACAACATGAGTAACTTTTTAAACAGCATCAAAGCTCGTCGTACGATTTATGCAATTGGCAAAAACGTGACAGTAGATCAAGCGAAAATTGAAGAAACGATTTGCGAAGCAGTAAAACAAAGCCCTTCAGCATTTAACTCACAAACATCTCGAGTTGTGACGCTTTATGGTGAATCACATACAAATTTCTGGAACATCGTTCGTGAGACTTTACGTAAAATCGTACCAGCTGAAGCATTTGAAGGCACAAATCAAAAAATTGATAGCTTCTCAGCAGGTTTCGGGACTGCATTATTTTATGAAGATCAAGATGTTGTAAAAGGTTTACAAGAACAGTTTGCTTTATATGCTGATAATTTCCCAGTATGGTCTGAACATTCAAGTGCGATTGCTCAGTTTGCAACTTGGACGGCGCTTTCTGAAATTGGTATCGGTGCATCATTACAGCACTATAATCCGATTGTAGATGCGGAAGTTGCTGAGACTTATGATATTCCTGCAAATTGGAAATTACGTGCTCAGTTAGTATTTGGTTCAATTGAAGCGCCAGCAGGCGATAAACCATTTATGGATGACGCTGCACGTTTCAAAACTTTTAACTAAGTTTTCAAGATTATTAAAAAAAGAGCACTTTCAAGTGCTCTTTTTTGTTTTGAAGTAATGGGTTCGTCTAAAGTTCTATTTTTTATATTACCAAAAAAGATGTATATCTAATAAAAGCCGAATTGTAAGCACGGTCGGTTTGGTTTATTGTCATAAAATAGTCACAATCTCGTAGCATAGTGCATACGGTTTCATAAATAGTTTATATCGAGAAGAGTCTAATGTCTTTAAGAGTTGGTGTTGCTGCTTTAGGTTTATTTTTAAGTGGTTCAGTTTTTTCAGCAGTTACAATCACTGCACCAGAAGAAATTGTCATTCTTGCTGTAAACGGTCAAGAAATAAATAATGGTCTTCTCGCATCAAAAAAGAATAACTATCAAGTTGATCCTGGTAATTTGACGATCAATGTGCGCTATCGTGAATATTTTGAGCATTTAAATGGTGAGCATGACATCGTTAAATCTGGCGTTGTAACTTTACAAGCTACAGAACTTAAGGATAACCAGTCTTATGTACTTGGATTAGTGAATGCGCCTAAAAGTTTTGAAGCTGCAAAGAAATACGCTGAACAACCAACAGTGGCTTTGTATGATCAAAACAAAAAATTAGTTGTACAGCAAACGGGTGCGAATAATGAAGCTCAACCATGGTTCACTGGTAGTAATTTAATTAGTCGTACTCTAGATTTAACTAGTAAGAATAAAAATAATGCAGTAAATCAACCAGCACCAGTTTATGGTGCAGCAGCAACTAATCAAGTTATCGAAGCGCCGATTCCAACTGTTGCGAGTACAAATTCGATCAAATCTACAGATCAGCAATTGGTTGATTTATGGCAGAAAGCCTCTAAAGCTGAACGACAAAAGTTTATGGCTTGGTTGGCAGGTCAAACTAATTAATTTTTTAGTATATGTTTAAAAAACCGATGTTATCATCGGTTTTTTATTGGCTCATGATTATTAAAATGTACTTAGATATAAGAAAAGCAAGAATTGAAGATATAGATCGTTTGGTTTAAGTCATTAATGCGGCTTATCGAAATCAATTTGGTCGAAGTTGGACAACAGGCAAAGACTACGTAAAGGGTGCACGTATATCTAAGCAGCAATTAATTTCTGATCTTAATAATAAAAATTTTGAGTTGTATACAGCCCAATTTGAAGAAAAAATAATTGCTTGCATTGGACTGACCCTTATGCGTGAATTTGTAGAAATAGGGACATTTGCAATTGATCCCGATCTACAAAATTTAGGCATAGGGCAACGAATGTTGAGTTTTGCTGAAAAATATATACGTGACACTTATGCCGATGTTTTGAATATTAATCTTTATGTACTTAGTGTGCGTAAAGAACTTATTGAATATTATGAACGTAGAGGATTTAATCGCACTGGTGTTGTTGATGATTATCCAATAACTGGGGAGGTAGGAATACCATTAATCCCATTAAGTCTAGTTGAAATGACTAAAAAATTAGGTGATTGGTTTGTGTGTGTAAAGTAATTTAATTGTAATTACGTTGTGTAAAAAAAGAGGAAGTATGAACTTCCTCTTTTAATATTGATAAATTAATTACCTAACCAAATAAAATATCCCAAAAGCATTAAAGGCCATGCGATAAAAGGGCTAAATAACCATTTCCACAACCAAAATCTAGGTACAAATCCTACACCATGAATAAAACCACCTGAAATCCCAATCATGACTAACATGAGTATGCTGTGATTATAGTGACCATTTTCATCTAGCATGAGTGCAGGATGAACTAATAAAATTGCAGCAAGAGGCAATGCCAACAAAAAGGAAACGGTCATTGCAACAATTTGCGCTTTACTATTCTTTGGTGTTGACATGACTTGAGCCATTTTATTATTCCTCATCTAAGTCTTGGTGATGTTCAATATAGAGTGCACTAAGTACCCCAGCAAAACATGCCATCAGAACGCCTAGAATCCATGCAAAATACCACATTTCACATCTCCTGATTAATACAAACTATGAGAGTTTTCTTCAATATGTTTGTTGGTGATGACACCCCACATTTTGTAGTAAGACCAAGAGGTATAGATCAAAATGATAGGTACGAAAATACAAGCAGCTACTGTCATCACACCCAGTGTTTTATGACTAGAAACAGCATCCCACATGGTTAAGCTTGATGTTGGATCAATACTTGACGGTAATAAGAATGGGAACAATGAGAAACCTGCTGTTAAAATTGCACCAACAATCATGAGGCTTGTACCTGTAAAACTAGTTGCTGCTCTATGTTTTGCTGCGCTAATAATGACTAGTAAGGCTCCAAGAATTGCTGCAATAGGTGCTGCCATCGTGATTGGGTAAGTTGAATAATTATTTAACCAACCATGATTGGCATTTGTAACTACATCTTTTGCAAGTGGGTTTAATGCCGCATTTGTATCTACTGCCACTGCATAACTATAGCCTGAGATATTTCCAAAGAATAACCATGCACCTGCAGCCAAAAAGCATACTAGGAATACAATTGCCATGATTTGAGTTGCTTTGGCTGAGCGATTGTGAAGATCACCATCTGTACGCAACATTAACCATGCACCGCCATGTGCAGACAGCATGCTTAAACTCACTAAACCACAAATAAGTGCAAATGGATTCAATAATGCAAAGAAACTACCTGTATATTGAGAACGTAGAGTTTCATCTAGTGTGAATGGTACACCTAAGAATAAATTACCAAATGCAACACCAAATACTAGCGCTGGAACAGCCCCACCAATACACAATCCCCAGTCCCAAGAGTTACGCCATTGGGTGTTTTCTAACTTAGAGCGATAATCAAATCCAACGGGTCTGAGGAACAAGGCAAATAGTACTAATAATAGCGCCCAATACATTCCTGAGAATGCGACAGCATATACCATCGGCCATGCAGCAAAGAGCGCACCACCAGCTGTAATAAACCAAACCTGATTGCCATCCCAGTGTGGCGCAATCGTATTGATCGCAGCGCGGCGTTCTGAATCATTTTTTCCTACAAATGGCATTAATGCCATAGAGCCCATATCAAAACCATCGGTGAGGGCAAAGCCAATGAGTAGTACACCAACCAAAACCCACCAAATAATTTTTAGGAGTTCATATTCGATCATGATTGAGCCTCCTTAGTGTTTGCAGCTAGTTTCTCAAAGTGATATTTACCAGTATGCAAAGAACTTGGACCTAAACGTGCAAATTTGATCATTAAGTACATCTCGATAATGAGCAATACAGTATAGAAAGCAGCTAGGGCGATAATTGAACCCCATACATCACCAGCACTCACACTAGAAGCAGAAAGATGTGTAGGTAAGATTTCACCAATTGACCACGGTTGACGACCACCTTCTGCGACATACCAACCCGTTTGTGCTGCGATCCAAGGTAGTGGTAAAGCAAATAATGCAAATTTAAGTAACCAAGGTTTATTCTCTGCATTACGTTTAGCCACAGCCCAAGTTGCAAGAATGAAGAGCAAGAGCATTAGGAAGCCTGAAGCAACCATTGCACGGAATGAGAAGAACAGTGCTGCTACGTTTGGAATAGTGTCTTTTGTTGCAGCCTGAATATGAGCTTCAGTTGCATCAACAACGTTTGGTGTATATTTTTTCAATAATAGACCGTAGCCAAGATCTTTTTGATTTTGCTCAAAAGACGCTAGCAATTCTGGAGAGCGATCACCAGCTCGTAACTTTTCCAACTCGCTGTAAGCAACCATACCATTACGGATACGGACTTCATGTTCTTTCATGAGGTCATGTAAGCCTGTAACCTGTTTATCCGTAGAACGAGTCGCAATGATACCCATCACATACGGGATTTTAATTGCATAGTCTGTACGCATCTCTGCTTGGTTCGGGATACCAAATAGAGTGAAAGCAGCAGGTGCAGGTTCTGTATGCCATTCAGCCTCAATCGCTGCGAGTTTAGTTTTTTGAACGTCACCCAACTCATAGCCTGACTCATCACCAAGTAAGATGACTGAGAGTGTAGATGCTAGACCGAAGATCGCAGCAATAGCGAATGAACGACGTGCAAATGGTAAATCACGTTTCTTTAATAAGTAATAGCTTGAGATTGCCAATACAAAGATTGCGCCAGTGACATAACCAGCAGAAACAGTATGTACAAATTTTACTTGAGCAACTGGGTTGAAAATCAAAGCGCCGAAATCAACCAATTCCATACGCATGGTTTCGTAGTTAAACGCTGCACCAACAGGATTTTGCATCCAACCATTTGCGATCAGAATCCACAGCGCAGACATATTTGAACCGATCGCCACTAACCAAGTTACACCTAAATGCTGGACTTTAGATAAACGATCCCATCCAAAGAAAAACAGACCGATAAAAGTGGATTCAAGAAAGAAAGCCATTAGGCCTTCGATGGCAAGTGGTGCACCAAAAATGTCACCTACATAGTGAGAGTAATATGCCCAGTTCGTACCAAACTGAAACTCCATTGTTAAACCAGTGGTAACACCTAAGGCAAAGTTAATCCCGAAGAGTTTTCCCCAGAATTTGGTCATATCTTTATAAATCTCTTTGCCTGAAATCACATATGTGGTTTCCATAATGGCAAGAATAAACGCAAGACCTAAAGTTAGAGGGACGAAAAGAAAGTGATACATTGCGGTCATTGCGAATTGGAACCGCGAAAGATCGACCACGCTTTCAGAAATCATCAACGTGTCTCCTGATTGTTGGACATGTCGCCAGCAATACGCTCAGCGACTTCATTGTTAAAATCTTTGGGAATTGTTGGGGCATCAAACCAGATGTTTTTAATCACAAGCAAAATCACAACTTTAATAATAAGAATGATTGTGATTTCACGGATTAATTTCCGATTAGGATCTTGAGAACTCGTGTTCATAGAACTTAGCCTCATATTTAAAAGATATAAAACATTATTAAATAAAATTTATTAAAAATAAACCTTTAGGATAGTTTAAATAAAAATAAACAATAAAAATTATCAAAAACAACTATTTATGTGTATTGTTGATTAATTTTAATTCTAATTATTATCCAACTAAATTAATTGGTTTTTATTATTTTAAACTTGATTAAAACAGTTGTGATTTAATAATTTTATTCCGATTAAAAAGGTTTGATTTAATTTTAATTAATTTAATCTAAAACCAAGTAAAATAGTATGATAATAAAATATCTAGTATTTACATATGCTTATAAAGTCACTTACATAAATAAATAAAATTAATGATGAAACAGTACTAAAACCTAGTGTAATTGTAGAGTTTATTGTTGAAATTGTGATGCAATTCGCTATATGTACTTTTAGCTAAAGTAGAGTGATAGGAGGGCTGATCTAAACGACAAATATTGTTACTCTTTTTGTAACTGTTTGTAATATTTGATCGTTTGGTGAGCGTTTTGCTTTTGATAAGAATGAAAAATTAATCAGGCGTAAAAAGTTTGTTCGAAATAGATATTTTTTTTGCCAAATAATGAGAGTTGGATTTTCGGCTAATGAGTAGAACCTGAGACTGTAACTCCAGTTCACCGTATTCTGGCTCAACCTGAACATAATAAAGTTGTCCAAATTCATCTCTTACACGCGCTTGTGCTGAAAAACCAGGACGCGCGTTCCCTGTTGAAATGGTTGCTAAGCGACCAATAAGATTTGAATGAGTGTGGGTAACCTTGGGTTTGATGACCTGATCCAGACAGTGAATCATAAAAACGGTAAAGAATATGTCGATGACTAAAGCTGGAATGAATAAATAGTAAGGTGAAATAAAATAGTGTTGAAGTGCAAAAAAGGATAGTTCAAGAAAGTAGCCGGCAAAACTAAAGTTAATCAGTAGGAACACTACGATTAAATATTTTGAGAATTTAACATCTAAAAGAGGTGAGTTCAGTAACCATTCTGGTGTTAATTTCTTAACTAAAGAACTTGGACGTAAACCTATAAAAATCCCAATAGTTTCCGCTATGCTGAGAAAAATCAGAGCCACAACACTCATGTGAAATGGCATAAGATAATAATTAAGAAAAAACTCAGTCATAGCAGAAGTCTTATTGCGTATTAATCAATATAAATACCACCATCAGAGTGGACTTCCAAATTTACCTTCTGAAGATGTTCACCTAGGCATGGACCTGAAATACATTCGCCAGTTTCAACTGAAAACAAAGCTCCATGGGTTGAGCATTGAATGTATTCACGATCTTGATCCAAGAATTGATTTTCTAAGTATTCCAGTTCAGTTTGTAAGTGAGGACAAATGTTTTGATATGCATAAAAACTTCCATCTTTTTGTGTAATAAAAATGGTTGTTCCCTTCATGGTGTCAAATGTACGTGACTCACGTTCTGGGACTTCCTCAGTCATGCAAATTTTTTCCATCTTAAGCACATTCCTGTTGAGCATTTTTAAATTGTTCAAAAAGTTTAGCGTAGTTTTCTACACTTAAACGAGGACCAAATTGAGCGACAACTTCACTTGATATCAAGATTGCGAGCTGTGCTGCTGCATCCAGTGAAAGTCCAGCGTTAATTGCATATAAAAACGCACCCGCAAAGGCATCACCAGCACCATTTGTGTCTACAGCATTCACATGGCGACCTGCAACATGAAATTGATTTGCAGGATCAATAATGACTGCGCCATTTGTCCCTTGAGTAATCACGATATGTTGGTTGTTAGATTTTAAAACCTCAATTGCTGCATCGAGCGTTTCAGTGTTCGTGAACATAAGTGCTTCTTGTTCATTACAGAATAATAAATCTACACCATCATCCATTAACTCTTCGAGACCTTGACGTGCATATTGCACCATCGCAGGATCTGAAAGAGAAAGGGCGATTTTAACACCATGTTCTTTAGCAAGAGCACGAGCTTGTTTGACAGCTGCTCTTGCTGTGTCGCTCGTAGATAAATAACCTTCGATATATAGCCATTTAGCAGTTTTTAATGGTTCGAAATCTATTTGTTCAGAAGTCAATTCTGCTGTGATGCCAAGAAAAGTGTGCATTGTACGTTCAGAATCAGGGCTGATCAGTACCATGCAGGTACCTGTAACACCATTGCTGATTGACTTACTTGTTGTTGTGATCCCAGCTTCATTTAGTCCATTTAAATAAATAGAACCTAATTCATCGTTACCTACACGGCAGCCATAAAAAGCTGAACCACCTAATGCACTGAAGGCTACAGTTGTATTTGCTGCAGAACCACCACTTGCCTGACCTTTATAAGTTTGCGTTTTTTGTAGCTGTTGAAAAAGAGCTGTTTGTGTTTCACCATTGGTCAACTGCATCGTACCTTTTTGCAAAGCATGTTCTGTTAAGAACTCATACGAAACTTTAAATTCTTGGTCAATGAGCGCATTACCAATTGAAAAAAGATCAACAGTTGCCATGTTTGTCATCACAGTTAAAAATCAAAACATGAAGTTTACACGAATGCTAAAGATTACAGTAGTTTGTTGAAGAAAATTCACTTCATTTACGGTGAGCTTTCTATGCTTATTATTTTTAATGTTCAAGGACTGGAATTAAAAAATATCTGACATCAATTTTATGTCACTCGCTGCATTTTTCTACAAAAACATAGTAATTTACATGGATATCTGTAGGGATTGTTCGGTAGACTCAGTATCATAAATTGTAATCATTTTATTAGATAATTGGAGAACTCATGACTGTCGATGTTTCTGAAAGCATTAAACAAACTACTCATCCTGCGTTTCAGCTATTACGTCAACACCATGTAGAAGCACTTGATATTCAAGTATCTGAATATAAACACAAAGTGACAGGCGCAATTCATTACCATTTGGCGACTTCTCACGACGAAAATGTCTTTTTAGTTGCGTTTAGAACTCAGCCAATGGATTCCAAAGGCGCTGCACATATTCTTGAACATACTGCATTATGCGGTTCAGAAAAATTTCCTGTACGTGACCCATTCTTTTTAATGATCCGTCGCTCATTAAATACATTTATGAATGCATTTACAGCCGCAGATTGGACAGCATATCCATTTGCCACTCAGAATAAAAAGGACTTCCAAAACTTATTGTCTGTTTATTTGGATGCTACATTTGCTGCAAATTTAAATCCTTTAGATTTTGCGCAAGAGGGTATTCGTATTGAGTTGGAAAATGATCAGGCAGTTTACAAAGGTGTAGTCTTTAATGAAATGAAAGGTGCAATGAGCTCACCTACAGATCAACTTTACCATCAACTAGCTCATCATTTATTCCCTGAAACTACCTATCATTACAACTCTGGTGGTGATCCAAAGGATATTCCTGATCTGACGTATGATCAGTTGGTTGATTTCTACAAAACTCATTATCACCCAAGTAATGCTGTATTTATGACCTTTGGTAATCAAAGTGCTTATGATTTACAAGAGCAATTTGAAACTTTAGCGCTTCATAAGTTTTCTAAAGGTACAACTTTATATTCAAAACCAGAAAAGCGACTCACAGCTCCTCTTGAAGTGATTGAGAATTACGCGGTTGATAGTGAGGATTTAAAAGATAAAACTTATCATGTTTTATCTTGGTTATTGCCTGAAACAAGTGACATTAAATTACGTTTAGGTATGCGTTTGGTTGAAGGTATTCTTCTTGAAAATTCTGCTTCACCATTACGTCACTATTTGGAAACTTGCGGATATGCACAATCAACTGGTCCGTTGATGGGCGTTGATGATAGTAACTTTGAAATGACTTTCTATTGTGGTGTTCAAGGCTCAAATCCAGAACACGCAAATGAATTCCGTAATGGTGTGTTAAAAGTTTTGAATGATGTTGCTGCTAAACCAGTTGATACGGATTTAGTCGACGCGATATTGCATCAAATCGAATTGCATCAACGTGAAATTAATGGTGATGGAACACCATACGGACTTAGCTTGATCTTAAATGGTTTAGGTAGTGTTATTCATCATAATGATCCTGTTCACGTTTGGGATGTCGATTCTGCGATAGAACAAGTCAAAGAAGAACTCAAAGATCCAATGTGGCTATCTAATTTAATTCAAACGCATTTGTTAGATAATCCACATCGTGTACAAATGACGCTGGTGCCAGATGCCACTAAATCAATCAAAGAACAACAAGCTGAACAAGCGCGTTTAGCTGAAATCACTGCAAATCTAAATGATGAACAGAAGATTGAGATACAAAAGCAAACTGAAGCTTTAAAGCAACGTCAGGATACACCTGATGATTTAGATTTATTACCAAAAGTTGGTTTGGAAGATATTCCAGCAGAGTTGCAAATTGTACAAGGTCAATTACGTGAGATCATTTCAAATGGATTAGACACTCCATTGAATCTTTATCATGCTGGAACCAATGGTATTTACTATCAACAAGTTTTAATCCAAATCCCAAATGAAATTGTGCAATCGCCATATTTTAATTTGCTTTCAATTTTGATGGGCGAGGTTGGTGCAGGAGAATATGATTATTTAGAACTTCAACAAATTCAAACAGCCGTCAGTGGAGGTTTGGGTATGGGAGCTTCATTACGAAGCAAAGTTGATGATAAAGATCGTATCAGTGCATGGTTAACTTTAACGACCAAATCACTTACGCAAAAATTAGATGCGATTCAATTGTTGAAGTTAGCATTTGAGAAACTAAGATTTGATGAAAAAGATCGAATCATAGAGCTGTTACAACAACGTAAAACTCGCTGGCAGTCTCGTTTATCAGGATCTGGCCATAGTTATGCTATGCAGACTGCTTCACGTCAAATGAGTGCATTAGCACGCCGTGATTATCACAATACGGGTTTAGGTGCATTAAACTGGTTAAGTGATTTAGTGGCTAAAATCGATAATGATGATACAGCTTATAAGGCATTAATTGATGAGCTTAAGGCGATTCACCGAAAACTTTTACAAGCACCAAAACAGTTCTTATTGGTTTGTGAAGAACATCATTCAGATCGTTTAGTGGAAGAAATCCAAAATGTCTGGGATAAGTTAGATGTCAGCAAAGAACCCGTAACATTAACTACTGTGGACCACGTAGATACAAATTATGATGAAGCTTGGTTAATTCAGTCAAATGTTCAGTTCTGTGCATCCGCTTATCAAGCTGTAGATGTTGCACATGTTGATGCAGCTCCACTCATGGTATTAGCAGCATATTTACGTAATGGCTATTTGCATAGTGCTATTCGTGAAAAAGGTGGGGCGTATGGTGGTGGAGCAAGCTATGATGGCAATGCCTGTGCTTTCCGTTTCTATAGCTATCGTGACCCACGTTTAGCAGAAACCTTTAATGATTTTGAAGCGAGTATCCATTGGTTATTAAATGCTGAACAAAAAGAACATCAACTCGAAGAAGCAATTCTTGGACTGGTGTCTGGTATGGATAAGCCTGGGTCACCTGCTGGAGAGGCAATAACGGCATGTTATGCATTACTACATGCACGCACACCAAAGTTCCGTAAACTTCTACGCGAACGATTATTGCATGTTACTTTAGCTGATTTACAAAGAGTTGCTAAAGAATATCTATTGGAGCAAAAACCTGTGAGAGCAGTAGTGGCTCCATTTGCTAAACGTGAGGAGTTACAAAACTTAGGTTTTGAAATTCAGCAAGTCAATTAAAAGAAAAAATTGGAGACCGCTATGACGTTCAAAAAAATTGAACGTGCTCAATTGGAACTAAGTATACTGGCTATACTTAGTTCTTTTGCTGCATCAAACACCTTTGCACAAGTCGCAGAACCTGCCACTCCAGCTACTGTCGAAGCATGTGTTGCATTAAGCTCAAGTGCAGACCGCTTGGCTTGCTATGACAGCATATTTAAAGCTCCAACCGTCATTGAGCCGCAGGTTACAGAACCAATGGTAGCGGCTGCACCTCCCGTTAAATCAAAAGAGTTAGAAAAAAGCTCACCTGAAAGTTTAAAAGATAAAGTGGTTCAAAAAGTCAGTGATTTGAATCTGATTGGCGCTGCTCCGAAATTTGATCCAAATGTATCTTTACTAGATCGACGTTGGGAGTTATCTGAAGAGAGTAAACTGGGTGTTTGGAATATTCGTGCGTATCAGCCTGTTTATTTACTGCCAGTTTTTTGGACAAGTGATAAAAACGAATATCCAGAGAGTCCGAATCCAAATAACACAGTGACAGATAAGCAAAATTTGACTTCTTCTGAAGCTAAATTCCAGATTTCCTTAAAAACCAAAGCTTGGGAAAATATTTTCGGAAATAATGGTGATCTATGGTTGGGTTATACGCAATCATCACGCTGGCAAGTTTATAACTCAGAGGAGTCTCGTCCATTTCGAGAAACCAACTATGAGCCAGAAGCGAGTTTAATGTTTAGAACAAATTATGAACTTCTAGGGTTAAATGCACGCTTATTAGGTGTGACGCTGAATCACCAATCAAATGGTCGTTCAGATCCATTATCAAGAAGTTGGAATCGAGTTATCTTCAATCTTGGTTTTGAGAAAGATAATTTTGCTTTGATGCTGCGTCCTTGGTATCGAATTGAAGAAGATGTGAAAGATGATAACAACCCTGATATTAAAGATTATATTGGGCGCGGAGATTTGACAGCTTTCTACCGACACAAGGAAAATGATTTTTCACTTATGTTGCGCCATTCACTGAAAGGTGGTGATAAGTCACATGGGGCTGTGCAGTTTGATTGGGCATTTCCAATCAAAGGTAAGTTACGTGGTCATCTACAACTGTTTGAAGGCTATGGTGAGAGCTTGATCGACTATAATCATCGAGCAACATATGTCGGACTTGGCGTTTCTTTGATGAACTGGTACTAAATGAGTTTAGACATTCCTGATCCATTATTGCAGCTTGAGGCAAATTGTGGGGTTTTTGCAGTATGGTTGATTCTAAAGCAATATCAATCAAATATTGATATTGCTGAGCTTATTCAATTATGTCGGCATGATTACAACGAAGGAACCTTTACAATTGCTTTGGCTGTGGCATTGAAAAAGTTAGGATTTGAAGTCTCATTCTATACCGCTCCTGACCCTGATATTGATGAAATTGAAAAGAAAATTTACTTAGAGGCGAAGCAACTTCAGATCCCAATTAGACCTGCTTTGACGTATGAGAAGATTCAGCAAGCCTATGAAGATGGCAAATTCGTTATTGTGTTTTATGACACATTAGATGGGGCGGGAAATCAGTCGTTGATCTATTCTATTGATGAGCAAGAAATTAGTTTTTGTGATCATTTTGAGGTTATGTCAAAGGCTGTATTCGAGCAACAATACCAAGCTGATGAAATTTGTCAGCAAGCTATCGTGGTCGAGCAGCCTTTAAACTTTTATCCAATCTGAATATTCGCATTTGCATGTTTCAAGCGGCTCTTTTTAGGGGTTGCTATGAGATATGCAAGGGTGAGTGGACCTAGTCGTCCTGTATACATAAGCAAGCTTAATACAAATAAACTACCGTCATGTAATTCGCCTGTCACACCACGAGAAAGTCCAACCGTACAAGCAGCTGAGACGACTTCAAACATCAAATCTAAAACATCTAATTTTGGTTCAAGCAGAAAAAGCGTAAAACACCCAATAAATACTAACATGCCTGTAATCGCAGCTACGGCTAAAGCTTTATAGGTCGTTTCATGAGAAACAGAGTGATTAAAAATACGAATTTCTTCGTTACGTCGTAAAAATGAAACAACAGTAAGTAATAAGATCACAAATGTTCCAACTTTTATACCGCCTGCAGTACTTAAAGAACCACCACCAATAAACATCAATAGCATAGTAAGTAGCGCGGTACTATGCTCCATTGCACTGGTATTGATGGTATTAAAACCTGATGAACGAGGAACAGTAGCCTGAAACCAAGAGTTCATCGCTTGTTCACCTAATGTCATTGGACCAAGTGTTAATGGGTTATTTGATTCTAAAAGCCAAATAAGAATAAAAGCGATAAGATTTAAAACAAGAATAGTACTGAGTATAAGTTTGCTATTCGGTGTTAATTTACTCCATTTCTTATTCTGTTTTACATCAATTAGTACTAGAAAGCCGATACCACCCAGCGTATAAAGCATACTAATCGTTAAGCAGATCAAATAATGACTTTGAAAGTTGATTAAACTATTGTCAAATAAAGAAAAGCCTGCATTGTTGAAAGCGGAAATACTGTAGAAAATCGAATAATACAATCCTCGCCCTACACCGTACATTGGAATAAATGATGTACTCAGGATGATTACACCAATCAATTCAAATAATAAGGTATAAAGTACAACGCCTTTTGCTACGAATGTAACTTTAGATAAGCTTGTTTGCCCTAGACTGTCTTGAGCCATCATTTGTTGTTTAAGACCTAATTTGGGTGCCAAACTGAGAGCAGCCAAAATCGCGAAGGTCATAAAACCTAAACCACCAGATTGAATCAATAATAAAATTATAACTTGTCCGAGATGGTTAAATGATTCATTTAAATTCACCACAGATAGACCAGTAATCGTGACCGCTGAAGTTGCAGTAAACAAAGCATCCATCCAGCTTAAGTTTCCTTTGTTTGCAATCGGAAGTTTAAGCAGTAATGTTCCAATAATGATAAAGCTTAAGAACCCAATCGCGAGCAATGTCGGTGGGCTAAGATTAAATATCTTTTGCGAATTTATTTTTATGGTCATTTAGAGGAAGCATCCCGATAATTTTTTTAGATGGGTGAGTAATCCTTCTAATATGAGTACGTCACCTGTTTGTAAGGTAAAACTAGAGTCGATTTCATAAATAATTTGTTCATCACGTTTAAGTAGTAAAAGTTTGATATGAGGTTCTTGTTTGAGAATGCCTGATAGATTTACCTTGTTTAGTTTCTCATGCACAGGCACTTTAATGATGTAATGATCATGATCGAGTGCCATGTAACGGCTAACCATAGGATAGTTAAGCGCTTGTGCAACTCGAACCCCCATGTCTTCTTCAGGATGAATAATTTTAGTGATATTTAAGTGAGAAAGAATTGTGTGATGAGCTTTGGTTTTAGCTTTTACTAAGATTTTTTCTACACCCAAATTTTTGAGGTTTAATACACACAAAATACTTGCTTCAATATCTTCACCAATTGCAACAACAACGGCATCACAATTTTGAATATTCAATTCTTCTAGTACGTGCTCATCTGTAGCGTCAGCAATAACGGCATGAGTGATTTGATCAGCCAAATTTTCCACATTGCGCTTGATCGTATCAATTCCAATAACATCATGATTCAGTTTAGTGAGTTCTAATGCAACAGTCGCCCCAAAACTTCCTAAACCAATGACTGCAAACTGTGCCATAACAATCCTTAACTAAATGAAAAAAATATCTTTTTAACTATTTTAAGACGGAATAATTTGAGCGTGTGTAATCATTTGTGTGCAAAGAAAATCAACTTATAAAAAGACAATATTCAAAATAAAACCGACATATTTGTCGGTTTTAAATCAGATCAGATTTACTTATTTGAGGAAACGTTTATATCCAATATTATCGCTAATTTCGGCATATGGATATGTGATTTGCTCTAAGGTTTCAATCAGCCCATCTGGATTTTGCTTCGCATCAGTTGCTTCTAAACCAACCAAAACACGACCTTCGGCTGCACCATGATTACGATAATGGAATAAAGTGATGTTGTGGGTTGGACCGAGACGCTCAAGGAAGGTTAATAGTGCTCCAGGTCGCTCAGGAAATTCAACACGGAATAGACGTTCATTTTCAATGTTAGCATGTCCACCGATCAAATAACGGATGTGAAGTTTGGCTACTTCATCATCAGATAAATCATCTACTTCATATTGCTGTTTCAGCATTTCATGAATTTCATGGCGTTCAATTTCACCACCTTTCAAGCTGATTCCGACAAACACTTGAGCTTGATTGCTATCACTTGCACGATAGTTGAACTCAGTAATGTTACGTCCTTGCAATGAACGGCAGAAATTCAAAAAAGCACCTTTCTGTTCTGGAATCGTAACAGCGTAAATTGCTTCACGACGTTCACCGAGTTCGGTGCGCTCAGCAATATAGCGTAAGCGATCAAAGTTCATATTCGCGCCACACACAATTGAAACCATGTTCTTATTATTTAATTGGTGTTCAGCTACATACTTTTTGATACCAGCTAAAGCCATTGCACCAGATGGTTCAACAATACTACGGTTTTCATCAAAAGTATCTTTAATGGCAGCGCAGATTTCATCTGTATTTACTGTCACGATATCAGGCTCTACGATAGGTCCTGAATTATCAGACTTGCGTAGACGAACCATTTCGAAAGGTAATTCGCCTATTTGTGCTACTGCTGTACCATCCGCAAATAAGCCAACATGAGGTAGAATTACACGTTCATTTGATTCTAGTGCTGCTTTTAAACAAGCTGATTCTTCGTATTCAACACCAACAACTTTAACATGTGGTGCAACTTCACCTAGATATGCTGCAACTCCAGCAATCAAGCCACCACCACCAACAGCAACAAAAACATATTCAACATCACGCCATTGACGCAATATTTCATTTGCTATGGTTCCTTGACCTGCAATGACCAATTCATCATCGTAAGGTGGAATGAAAACTAAACCTTCATCTTCTGCGCGTTGTTTGGCATATTTGTTCGCGACATCAAAGCTATCGCCGTGTAAAACGACCTGACCACCAAGATTTTTAACAGCCTGAACTTTGATATCAGGTGTCGTACTAGGCATAACAATGATCGCATGAATTCCTAGTTTTTTTCCTGACAGTGCAACACCTTGAGCATGATTACCCGCAGATGCGCAGATAACACCACGTTCCAATTGATCTTTTGGTAATTGACTAATTCTGTTATAAGCACCGCGTAATTTGAAAGAGAATACAGGCTGTAAATCTTCACGTTTAAATCGAATATTATTATTAATTTTTTGACTAATTCGTGGAGCTGCTTCAAGCGGTGTTTCAATTGCAACATCATAAACAGTTGCTTGTAAAATTTGTCGTACCACACGAGACAGCATGTTCATCTTCCCTATAACAGTTTAAAATAGTCAGTCATTGTAGCAAACCCCTGTGCATTTGCGCTGTTTTCTTGCAGCAAATGTCAAAATAGTTGAGTGAAGTCATGAGTCTATATGCAACCCAAGATGAAAAAAAACAAGCTGCGGCAAAAGCAGCTTTAAAGCATTTGCCTAAAGGCGGCATTTTGGGCGTAGGAACAGGAAGTACCGTTAATTTTTTAATTGATTTATTACCTGAATTGCAATTAGAAGCTGCAGTTGCGAGTTCAAATGCGACAGCAGAACGCTTAAAAAAACTTGGCATCGAAGTTGTAGATATGAATTCAGTAGGTAGTCTAGATGCTTATGTTGATGGTGCAGATGAAATTGATCGTCATATGCACATGATCAAAGGTGGCGGTGCTGCTTTAACTCGTGAGAAAATTGTTGCTTCAATTGCGAAAAAATTTGTATGTATTGTTGATGACTCAAAGTGGGTTGAGCAATTAGGTCGTGATTTTCCTTTACCTGTTGAAGTCATTCCAATGGCGCGATCAGCTGTTGCACGTAAAATTGTAGCTTTAGGCGGTGATCCTGTTTATCGTGAAGGTGTTGTGACAGATAACGGAAACGTAATTTTGGATGTTTATAACTTAAATATTTTAAATGCGATTGAGTTAGAGAAAGCACTCAATAATATTCCTGGTGTTGTGACAAATGGAATTTTTGCTTTAAATGCAGCTTCTATTGCAATCGTAGCTACCAATAATGGTATCGAAGAACGTACTGCTCAATAATGCAATCTGTAAAATCAGACGAGAAACTACCAGAAATTAAAATGGTTCGACACGCAAGAGCTAAGAATTTACGCCTGCGTGTGGATCCAACTGGAATTCGTCTGACCGTGCCTTTATTTTGTTCACAGCGACAAATTCAGATGTTTCTCAATCAATCAGAACAATGGTTGATTGAGACATGGGAAAAACAACAAAAGCAAAGTCCCAAGTATTCAGAATTTCCTGAGCACTTACAATTGTTTTATCATTCAAAACCATTTTCTGTAATTCAACAATCTCAACGTATGATTTTTAAATTTGATTGGGAAAATAACATATTGCATGTTAAAAATGATCAGATTGAAAGAGCACTACAATCTGCTGTTTTATCTTACAGTAAAGAATTTTTACCCATATTCCTAAATGAGATCAGTAGAGAAATTGGGTTGAGTTTTAGGGACTGTTCAATTCGAAAACCAAAAACACGATGGGGTAGTTGTAGTTCGCAGCATGACATCATGCTAAATGCAGGTCTAGTACTTATGCCTGAATATTTAGTTCGATCTGTATGTATACATGAATTGGTTCATACGGTTCACTTTGACCATAGTGCAGTTTTTTGGGCTGAAGTTGAAAAACATGACCCAAATTATTTGGAGAACCGCAGGCAACTGAAAAATAATCAATTACCTGCGTGGTGGTATGTTAAATAAACTTACATTCAAGTTGTGTTTTTGATAATTGATCAGGTGCCTTTCGCACATCTAAACCATAACTAGCACTTTGAACTTGATTTTCCTTAATTTTTACTTGAAGGAAAGCATATTCTAATGAAACATTATTTGGTTCAGTTGAGCTACTATTTAGAATATATTCTCTTGTCGTTTTGTTGACTTGTAAAAGATTATCTGTACTGTCTGCATCAAGTACTGAACGATAAATTTGAGTTCCTTTGATAAGTTCAACCGCACCATTAGCACGTATATTGAGTGTGCAGTTATTCGTATTGTCTTTATAACTACCAATTAAATATTCAATAGAGGGCAAGTTGGGGTTTAGATTGTTAACGCCAGTTAATCCTTGTTTGCAGGCAAATAATGACCCATTACAAGTCTCAGTACTATCTATGAAACCAACAGCTCGGCGATAGTCTCCAGCACCAGACACTCTGAATACTTGTGAGGAGTTAAATCTAGGTTCCTCACCAGCATACAATTTATCCTCTAATTGACGATAGCCATCAGGATTAACAGTCGCTTGTTGGTAATTGTTTGCAAGTTTCAAAACCGCTTGTTTTAAAGAAGATGCGAATAAATTTCTGGTGTTCTCTTGATTCTTGGCAATATCAATAAGATTGTTTTTTGCAGGATCAACATTATCGGGTGGGGTTACCACTAATGTTTTTAAGACACTATTGTCCCCGCGAATAAGTTTTGAATCCAAATAACCATCTTTTAAATCCAGTGCAATGTTCTTGGTAAATTCATCATATGAATTTGTTGGATATACATTTGCCCATTGTTGAATATAACCAAAACTAAAGTAAGTGTTTATATATAGTGCAAGTCGAGAAACAATATCCTGTTGTGTGAACACATTAAGTTGGTTAGAAGTATTTAAATTAGGAAAGTCATTGCGGTGAAATGCTCTTAGAAGTGCTGTGTTTACATCTTGAGTGGCTAAAGATAAATGTAGCTCACTAATTTGAGTTGGATCTACTGTCTCATTTGGTAAATGACCAGACCGGATTAACGCACGCTGGTAGATAGCCTCAGAACTTGGATTGATGAAGATTGGTTGTGTTAAATTGCTAGTATCTACTTCGATCAATGCATGTTGTGTAATATTCAACGGTTTGTATAGACCACTTAGAAAATCAAAAACCAAAGAACTAGGTTTTGTTGATAATTCAATTCTATAAAGACGTTTAGTGTTTAAAACAGAAGGTAGTGTAACTGTAAGATTAGATGTCGTGCTCGCTTGTTGCTCTAAGACGAGTGTGTTGTCAAAGTTATCATATAACTTAACGACTACATCACGCATCTCAACCGGAACTTTGATATCGAAATTCTTTGGTTTAGGAACAGTCACTATAGGTGCTGGGTCATTTTTTGCTTCACTTTCACCACTACCACAACCAACCAAGGCTGTACTGATTAGTAAAGTGCTAACACCAAGACATAAAAATTGATTTAATCTTTGTTTTGTTCTCAAAGAAGGCATTCCAGCTCTCCAAAATTCTGCATCCATGAAAATTATTATTTCCGCTTGGGTTTTATTCTATGCGAATATCCTATTCATTCAATAGAAATTCATGATCAATGGTCGTTTGGTATCATTTTTTATAAATTAGATGCTTAAGTTTGACTTGTTCTGTGCAATTAAGCCATCCCATGACAATTATTTAATGATACTTGAATTTAGTTTTCTTATAGAAATCTTCATACGTGGTGCAGACTTATAGATTGAGAAATATGAGTCAAACTGCCATACTAGCCAACAAATTCAAGTATTGAGGTGCTGCACGTGATTTCTGTTGGTATTGTTGGGGGAACTGGATATACAGGCGTTGAATTATTACGTCTTTTATTAAGACATCCGCAAGCCCGAGTTGATGTTTTAACATCACGTACAGAAGCAGGAAAACGTGTAGCTGATATGTTTCCAAGTCTTCGTGGACACACTGAATTAGAGTTTTCTGATCTTGATCTAGATCGTCTCAAACAATGTGATGTTGTTTTCTTTGCAACTCCACACGGTGTAGCAATGCAACATGCTCAAGAATTGATTGATGCTGATACTAAAGTTATTGATCTAGCTGCGGACTTTCGTTTGCAGAATCTTGCTGAATTTGAAAAATGGTATGGTATGCAACACAGCTGTCCAACTGTTTTAACTGAATCGGTTTATGGTTTGACAGAGCTTAATCGCGAAAAAATCAAAAATGCGAGAGTAATTGGTAATCCAGGATGCTACCCGACAACAGTTCAATTGGGTTTGGCTCCGCTTCTAAAAAATGATACAACCCTTATCAATACTCAAAATATCATTATTGATGCGAAATCAGGTGTATCGGGTGCTGGACGAAAAGCAAGTCTTGGCATGATTTATAGTGAAAATGCAGATAACTTCAAAGCATATGGAGTTGCAGGTCACCGACATCATCCAGAGATAGTTGAAGCGCTTGAAAATATTTCTGGGCAAAAAGGGCAATTCAATCAAATTTTATTTGTGCCACATTTAGTGCCGATGATTCGTGGCATGCTAAGCACTATATATGTAGATTTAACAGCGCAAGGTCAGAAGTTGGATATCCAAGCTCTGTATGAAGATTTTTATAAAAATGAAAGATTTGTTGATGTTATGCCTGCTAATAGTTCACCTGAAACTCGTAGCGTACGCGGAGCGAACGAATTACGTATCGCTTTATATCGTTTGCAAGAAAATAAGCTGATTATACTTGTCGCTCAAGATAACTTGGTTAAAGGTGCCGCTGGTCAAGCGATTCAAAATATGAACTTAATGTTTAATTTTGATGAAGCTGCTGGCTTAGAATGTATTGGTTTATTACCATAAAAAACGGTTTTGTACTTCACACACATTTAAATTTCGATTTAAATGTGTGTTTTGATGTAAGTCATAACGATAGAGATGATGATGGATAACGTTGATCCGACTATTTCACCAGATAGTTCCGCTAACAAAAATAACTTTCTCAAAACGAATTTACCTTTAGTGATTGCTGCTACAGTATTAATCGGTGGCAGCTTTATGCTTGGTTATACCGTAGGTCATCGTCAAGGATTAACAGTTGTTGGTTATGATGCAGATGCAGAGCAGTTAGTTGAAGTTGTACAAAAGCAAAAGACTGCTTTAGATTCAGTTAGCAAAAGCTTAAATGCAGCTGTTCAAGAAAGAGATATGGCTGTAGGAAATGCTGATGAGCTGTTTAAAGCGATAAATCAAGCAAATGCTGATAAAACTCAATTTGAAACAATGAATGCAATTTATCGTGAGAAATTGAGACAGCGTGGCGGCGTTAGTTTAACAATTCAGAATCTAGCCGTTAAATCACTTCCTGAAAATGCTTATGAGTATCAAATTGATTTAATCCAAGTAAGTCCAAGCAAGCGTCGTGCTGTAGGTACAGTTGAGTTGCGATTGATTAAAGATACAGAAATACTTGTAGTGCCATTAGAAGACAAGAACTTTAATTTTGATGATTTTGAACGATTGACTGGCCGTTGGACAATGCCAAAAGGTTTTGTCCCTCAGTTTATTGAAGTAAGATTATCAAGTGGTGCTACACCTGTGATTAAGAGATTTAGTTGGCAGCGTGGTCAACCAGTAGATGTAAGCTCTGCATTTGTTTCTGAAATTCCACAAGCCGAAGCAAATGCCCAATAATTTAGTAGATCAAGTAACCAATATGCGAAGATATAAACGTCAGATGAGTTTAAGTGAAGTGAAAAGTTCTTTTCAGCAGTCAGGATTAATTGATTGGCACTTAGGTCCACGTTTGAGTGACTCGCATGAGGATCATGAAGGAGAGGTTGTTGTGCAAACAGCTCCTCCTGAATTAAAACGCCCACCTTTATACGCAGTTGTTTTGCTGAATGATGATTACACGCCAATGGACTTTGTCATTGAGATTTTACAAAGTTATTTTGGGATGGATTTTGATCAAGCGAGTCAAGTGATGTTGACCGTTCATTACGAAGGTAAAGGCACTGCGGGCGTATATCCAAGAGATATTGCTGAAACCAAGGCGAATCAGGTAAATAATTATGCTCGATCGCAGGGTCATCCATTACTTTGTCAAATTGAGCCAAAAGCATAATTTTCTATAAATTTAGAATTAAAAAATAGATTTGCTGTCAATTTAAACAGTTGATTGACTTTTATGCTGTTTGTAATTGAATTTTTACAACAATATGCTGTTTTGAATCTTGACCAAGATGCTCAACTAATGCTAACAGTAGATTATGAAGCAAAGAGTATAGTAGCCGCCAAATTTCATTGCGATTACAGCAGCTCAAGCGGATTAAATCCATAATTAGCTCTTTCATGAAAATTCATATATTTCGGAATGGAAGAGCCCAAGAGATAAGGGGGTTACATGCTCAGTCGTCAATTAGAAGTATCGTTACGTTTGGCTGTTAGCATGGCTCGTCAAAAGAGACATGAGTTTTTGACAGTTGAACATTTGTTGCTTGCCTTGCTAGATAATGACTCTGCCGTAAATGCTTTAAAAGCATGTGGTGCAGATATCGTTACTTTGCGTAAAGAATTAGAGGAATATGTAGAGCAACATACCCCAAAACTTGGTGATAATAACGAGCAAGCTCCTCATCCAACAGAGAGCTTTGATCGTATTCTACAAAGAGCGATTTTCCACGTGCAATCGAGTGGTGGTGATCGTACTGTAGAAGGCGCTGATGTACTCGTTGCGATGTATTCTGAACGAGACTCTTTTGCGGTTTATTTATTAAAACGCCATCAAATCAATCGTCTTACTTTAACTCAGTACTTGTCTCATGGAACTCGCAAAGATGAGATTCAAGTTGAAGAAGAAGTGGAAGATATTGAAGGTGAAAATGCAGCCTCTGCGAATGCTGGCCCTTTAGAACAATATACGCTTAATCTTAATATTGAAGCACAAAAGGGTAAAACAGATCCATTAATTGGGCGTGAGAAGGAAATTGAGCGCGCTGCACAAATTTTATGCCGTCGCCGTAAAAACAATCCGCTGTTAGTTGGTGATCCAGGTGTTGGTAAAACATCTATTGCAGAAGGTTTGGCATGGTTGATTGTGAATGGTAAAGCACCAAAACCGCTTGCTAACGCTGAAGTTTATAGCTTAGACATCGGTGCTTTGGTTGCAGGTACAAAGTATCGTGGTGACTTTGAAAAACGTTTAAAACAATTGTTAAATGCTTTGAAAAAGAATCCGAACGCGATTTTATTCATTGATGAAATTCATATGATTATTGGTGCAGGCTCAAGTATGGGTAGCACTATGGATGCATCGAACTTAATCAAACCAGCTTTGGCTAATGGTAGTTTACGTTGTATTGGTTCGACTACATTCCAAGAATACCGTCAAGTATTTGAAAAAGATCATGCATTATCACGTCGATTCCAAAAAATTGATGTGAATGAGCCGAGTGTGGGCGAAACAATCGAAATACTTCGTGGCTTAAAAAGTAAGTTTGAGGATTTTCATCACGTTGAATACGAAGACAAAGCTCTTGTTGCAGCAGTAGAGTTGTCAGCTAAGTTTATTCATGATCGTTTCTTACCAGATAAAGCAATTGACGTAATTGATGAAGCTGGTGCTCAACGTCGTCTTAAAGCTGAAGCTGATGGATCAATGATTTCTGTAGAAAACATTGAAGATATTGTTTCTAAGATTGCGCGTATTCCACCTAAGACTGTTTCTAAAGATGATAAGACTGTTTTAGAGAATTTAGAGCGAGATTTAAAACGAGTTGTATTTGGTCAAGATGAGGCGATCACAGCACTTGCTTCAGCAATTAAGTTGTCACGCGCAGGTTTAAAAGCACCTGATAAGCCTGTCGGTAGTTTTGTATTTGCTGGGCCTACAGGTGTAGGTAAAACAGAGGTCACTAAACAACTTGCTAAATTACTAGGTGTTGAGTTAGTACGCTTTGATATGTCTGAATATATGGAGCGTCATGCTGTGTCGCGTTTAATCGGTGCGCCTCCAGGTTATGTTGGTTATGATCAAGGTGGTTTACTGACTGATGCGATTCATAAAAATCCACATTGTGTACTGTTGCTTGACGAAATTGAGAAAGCACATCCAGATGTATTCAACTTGTTATTACAAGTAATGGATCATGGTGCTTTAACTGATAACAATGGTCGTAAGTCTGATTTTAGAAACGTAATAATTGTACTCACGACAAATATTGGTGCAGAAAGCATTTCTCGCGCAAGTATCGGCTTTACAGAGCAAGATCACAGTGCAGACAACCAAGATGCAATGAAACGAGCATTTTCTCCTGAGTTCCGTAACCGTTTAGATGGTGTGATTCAGTTTAAAGCACTTCCTACGACTGTGATTGAATCAGTAGTTGATAAATTCTTAACTGAGTTACAAGCACAGTTGGATGAAAAGCAAGTTGTTCTTGAAGTTGATCAAAGTGCACGAGATTGGTTGTCAACCAATGGTTATGACCGTCTCATGGGTGCTCGCCCAATGCAACGTTTAATTCAAGAGCATCTGAAAAAGCCGCTTGCTGAGATGATCTTGTTCGGAGAGCTTGCTGAGCATGGTGGTAACGTTGCCGTTTCTGTGAAAACTGAAGATGGTAAAGATGTTGGTCTGAAACTAGAGGTATTTGAAGATCATATTAATCCGAGTGCTGAACCTGCTTAATGCTTGAATTGTCATCTTCTATAACCCAAATACTCAAAGTGTTTGGGTTATTTTTCATTACAGCTATTGCTGAAATTTTAGGTTGCTATTTTCCATACTTGATTTTGAATCAAGGAAAGTCACATTGGTTGTGGATACCCACAGCATTAAGTTTAGCTATTTTTGTATGGCTGCTTACATTACATCCAGTAGCTTCAGGTCGTATTTATGCGGCATATGGCGGGATATATATTTTTACAGCACTGTTGTGGTTACGTTACGTCGATCAAGTGATGTTATCCCGTTGGGATATTTTAGGTGTACTTATCGTGTTATGTGGTGCGGCAATTATTATTTTACAACCACAAGGTTTAGTTCGCTAATCATCAGCATGACAAATTCATTTGCCATGCTGATTTAAGATTAATTCAATAAATAACTTTCTTCTATGCCGCATTCTTTTACAAAGAGCTCATCATGAGAAACTAAGATGACGGAGCCATGAAATGAACGTATAGCACGAGCTAAAAGTTCTCGTGATTCTATATCTAAATGATTGTCTGGCTCATCTAAGAGTAAAAGTTCAACTGTTTGGAATTTCAAAGCAACTAAAGCGATCTTTAATCGCTCACCACCACTTAGAGAGCTTATTGGAGCAAATGATTTTTCTCTACGAATTTGTAGATTTCCTAAAGCTGTTCGTATTTGTTGCTCAGATAGATTTGAGTCAATACTTTTAAGAAACTCATAAGCGGATATATTTTGATTGAGTAAACAAAAATTCTGATCTAAATATACTAATTTCGCATTTGAATAGATTTCTCCAGCTATAGGTTTGATTAAACCTTGAATAGTTTTAAGAAAAGTCGATTTACCGCAACCATTTACACCCCTCAAATGTATTTTTTCTCCTGCTTTAATCGCAAGCTGAATTGGATTTGTACTGGCGTAAGCTATTTTTAATTCATAACAGCGTAATATTTCTCCTGATATTTTTGTAGGTTGTGTAAACTCAAAAGATTGTGATTTGTAATATTCCAGTTGATGTTGTTTATGCTGTAACTCATCTTTCGCTTGAGTAAGCTGTTTGATCTGTTGTTTTTTTAGTTGAGAAAGTGATTGTTCAGATTGCTCCTTTTTTGCATCAAGTAATATTGTCGCTTGAGATCCTGATGCTCTTAATTTCTCACCTGTTTTCTTTCTTTTTTGTGCTTTCATTTGGCTTTGATGTTGTTGCTCTTTAAGTTGTTTCAAATCACGCTTTTCTTGTAGAACTGAATGAGATAATGCTTGTATTTGCAACTGATGTTGTCGGTGATATAGATCATAATTTCCTCCATAGTAGTGCAAACCTAAGTGGTTTAAATTGAAAATACCTTCTACATGAGCGAGTAGTAGGCGGTCATGACTAATTATGAATCCGCCTGTTGGATGTAGTTCCATTTGCTGAACGAGCCATTTTCTTCCTTGCGTATCCAAATGATTACTCGGTTCATCTAGTAATAAATAATGATCTTTAAGTAAGAATAAACGACATAGTGCAAGTTTAGTCTTTTGTCCTTCACTTAATTGATTTGTACTTTTACCTAGATCAGTGGGTAAGTCTGCACTTTCTAATAGTTGTTGCCATTCAGAAGGTAAATGCCAAAGATGTTCAACTTGATCAAAATCAGTCAATGTTGCAGTCCCATTATTAATGCGTTCAAAACAAAAATATAAGTCTTCTATTTCCAGTGTCTCAGCAATAGTCGCTGATTGGATACGTTGAAACTGGTGAAGATGTTGATGTGGGTGTAACCAAGATATTTTACCTGAATAGGGTAGAGTTGTTTTTTCTCCATCAAGAATAGACATCAGAAGAGATTTGCCTTGTCCATTTCTTCCAATTAAACCAGTGAATTGTCCAATTGGAAGTTGGAAAGATAAATTAGTAAATAGTTTGCTTTGTGCTAGTTCTAGCGATAAATTTGAAACGACACATGCCTGTTGAGTCATAAGAAACCTCATAAACAGGATATGCAAAAATAGATCGAAATCAGTTTTAGAATATGAGTGGTTCAACCATAGATAAGTCTATTTTGCACATCAAAAAAGAAATTGAATTTGATGATGTAAAATAGGACTTACTTCATTGGCGTATACTCGTGGTGATGGATTTTTGTGCTATTTTATTGGAGCATCACTAAAAGATCAATTACTGTCTATTTTTTAGATAAAATTAAAAAAACATAAAAAGTGCTTGTCAAATGCAGAAATAGTGCGTAACTTAGAACTAAGGAACAGTTTTTAAGATATTTGAAATAAACATGTTAAAGCATACTGTAAACACGAACGCATACTTTTACTTTTGGCAATATATCTAGTTGCCTGATGCGTTTCGGGCAGCGAAAAGGTTGCCCAACCAGTTAATACCTGATCGGCAACACCGATCAGGTTTTTTTATGCTTTAAGATTCATTAATTTAGGAGAAATACCATGTATACATCAAACATTTCATATTTTAGCAAGATTTCTTGGTTTTACTTTGCAAAAAAATCAACATCACTTAGATCACTCTTGCTCAAATAAATACTCGGGCTGATTTCAGTCCAAAGGAAATGAAAATGAATGCTTTAAATACGGCTTTGAAACAATCATCACAAACGCAAATAAAAGAATCAATGCTTAGCTTGCCATCACAACTCAAAGCGCAGTATCCATTGTCTGCAAATTTAGCGCAGCAAATTTCAAAACATCGTCAAACGATTCAGAATATTTTATCTGGTCATGATCCTCGACTTATGGTGATTACAGGTCCATGCTCGATTCATGATCCTATCGCAGTACTTGAATATGCTGATCGCCTACAAAAACTCCAAGAAAAAGTTAAAGATCAAATATTTCTTGTAATGCGCGCTTATATTGAAAAACCACGTACAACAGTTGGCTGGAAGGGTTTTTTATATGATCCAAACCTAGATGGATCATCAGATTTACAATTGGGATTAGAAAAATCTCGTGAGCTATATATTCAGCTTATTGAAAAAGGTTTGCCGATCGCGAGTGAAATTTTAAGTCCGATGGCAACAGGTTATTTTGATGACTTGTTGGCTTGGGGAGCTATTGGGGCACGTACAAGTGAATCTCAGATTCATCGTGAGATCGCAAGCCATATGCCATATAGTATTGGTTTTAAAAATGGTACTGATGGTTCGATTCAGATTGCTTTGGATGCAATTCAATCTGCTTTAAATGGTCATCAATTCCTTGGAATGACTCAGCAAGGTTTACCTGCTATTTTGCATAGCAATGGTAACCCTTTACCGCATTTAATTTTGCGTGGTTCAAACCATGATACAAATTATGATTTGGCTTCAATTCAAGCGATGCACTTCAAGCATAAACATTTGCCTGCATTAGTAATTGATTGTAGTCATGGTAATAGTGGTAAAGATCCATTACAGCAACCAAATGTACTAAAACAAATTATTGCAGAACGTGCAGAATCCAAAGTACGTGGTGTGATGATCGAAAGCCACTTGGTTGATGGAAATCAAAAGATTTCATGTAATATGACTTACGGTCAGTCGGTAACGGATGGTTGTTTAGGTTGGGATAAAACTGAACAAGTTCTCTTGGAAATCGCTGAGCAAATGAGATCCTGATTGATCATAAAAAAGCCAATCTTGTTGATTGGCTTTTTTATTGTATTTTTTATGCAGCATCCAATGAATTGCTAATAAGAAAACGCCCAATTTCTTGAGAGAATTTTCTTGGTTCAGTAATTAAGGGAGTATGCCCTGAACGTTCAAAATAGATTGTTTTAGCATTTGCTAGACTATTAGCAACTAAAGTTTGTCCAGTTTCAGGATAAAGTGTAGAGTCACGACCAATAAAGAAGGTTGTTGGACACTCTAATTGACTGATGGCATCACGGTAATCTTCATCATGATTCAGATAATTTTCAACATACCAAAGTAAATAGTCTAGTCGTTGAATAGGTAGTAAATACTTTTGTAAAACTGGTCGATTTAATGCCAGTTTAAAGATTTTTGGACTATAAGCATTATTGCTTTGTAACTCAATAAATGCACCCCAAAGACTTACAAGTTGATATCGAATGTCTTTAGGTAAATTTTCAAGCCTTTTTGCAGACTTATAATCCAATAAAAGTGTTTGAATATCGAGAAGTAAACTTTTGAATTGAGAATACTTTGTTCCAAATAGATCATATTGCCAAGTATCATCAACAGCAATTTTGGGTGTTTGATCAATATGGAGGTAGGCTTTAATTTTTTTAGCTAAATCACCATGTTTCATTCCATGCATAGCGGTTGTTGCACCCATAGAATATCCCATCAGGATAAACTGGTCTAAATTAAGCAGTTTGATGAGTGCATCTACATCATTTCAATGGCTTGAGATAGCATCCATTGATGGAATTCCACAATTTTTAGAGCCGCCGAATCCTCTCCAATCTGGGATAATAAATTCATATTGATTGCGATTGGAAAATAAAAAAGGTAGCCATTGCCAGCTTTGCATACCAAGTCCTGATAAGACGAGTACAGGTTCTCCTTCGCCAACACGTCGTACAAATAATTTTTCTTTATCAGGCATGGTGTAAAACGGCATTATTTTTCTCCAATCTTGTCCGCTTCCTCAAACTTTTTGAGCTGAGGGATCATTTTCTGTAACCATTTTATCCATTCATTTTCTTTAATAATACCGAGTTCAAGAATCATTTTATGAATAAATAAAATACGATTTGTTGGCTCGTTATTTTTAAAGTCTTTGTCATGAATGGCTTGGTACAATTTTAACTTCTCTTTGTGTAACTCTAAGTGGCGAATCAATTCAGGTAATATCGTATTGCCACCTAATTGTGCTTCAGCCCTCAACCTAACCATCAAATCATCTCTTAGTTGCGCAGGTTCACTTTGTTTCTCGATCCATGCAGCTAATTGTATGCGACCTAATTGTTCGACTTGATATGTTTTTTTACGACTGTTTGTTGTTTCTTCTTCAATGGTTGATATCCAACCTTTTTTGAGCATTCCATTGAGTTCACGATAAATTTGTTGATGTGTCGCGTTCCAAAAGAAGCCCATAGAGCGATCAAAACGACGAGCAAGTTCGAAACCAGTGCTTGGTTTTTCTAATAAACTCGTCAATAAAACATGGGCAAGAGACATAAACATCCAAAAATAAAATGTGACTATGAAGATTATGCAAAATGTTGCATAAAAATCAAATATTGTTTATAACTTTATGCAACAAGTTGCATTAGCAAGCAGATTGCTAGCCATAGGAGAATTTATGTCAGCTTATCCACATTTACTTCAGCCACTTGATTTAGGCTTTACGACTTTAAAAAACCGCGTGCTTATGGGGTCTATGCATATTGGTTTAGAAGAAGCGCCACAAGGCTATGAACGCATGGCAGCATTCTATGCTGAACGTGCGAAAGGTGAGGTTGGATTAATTGTTACAGGTGGTGTATCTCCAAACGATGATGGTGTTGTTTTTGCGCATGGAACAAAATTAGATTCAATCGAAGAAGCAGAAAAACATAAAGTGATTACCCAAGCTGTACATGATGCAGGTGGTAAGATTGCTATGCAAATTCTTCATACTGGTCGCTATTCTTATCAAGCAAATAACGTTGCACCTTCTGCAATTCAGGCTCCAATCAACCCAATTAAGCCAAAAGCATTAAGTTCTGCAGAAGTTCAACAAACCATTGATGACTTTGCGAATTGTGCAAAATTAGCACAATATGCAGGTTATGATGGCGTAGAAATCATGGGCTCAGAAGGCTACCTGATTAATGAGTTTATTGCCGCACGTACCAACCATCGTGATGATGAGTGGGGTGGTAGCTACGAAAATCGTATCCGTTTTCCAATCGAAATTGTTAAACGTACGCGTGATTTAGTGGGCGAGAACTTTATTATTATTTATCGTTTATCTATGCTCGATTTGGTAGAAGGTGGTTCTAGCTTAGAAGAAGTGATTCACCTTGCTAAAGAAATTGAAAAAGCGGGTGCAACAATTATTAATACAGGGATCGGCTGGCATGAAGCACGTATTCCAACGATTGCTACAAAAGTACCTCGTGCTGCATTCACTTGGGTAACGGAAAAACTTAAAGGAAGTGTATCTATTCCATTAATCACTTCGAATCGTATTAACACACCTGAAATGGCTGAGCATGTTTTAGCATCAGGTCATGCTGATATGATTTCAATGGCTCGTCCTATGTTGGCGGATGCAGAATTTGTATTAAAAGCTAAAGAAAATCGCAGTGATGAAATCAATACCTGTATTGGTTGTAACCAAGCATGTTTAGACCATATTTTCTCTATGAAGATTGCGACATGTTTAGTCAATCCGCGTGCATGTTATGAAACTGAACTAATTTTCAAGGAAACAAATGCCGTAAAAAATATTGCAGTAATTGGTGCAGGGCCTGCAGGGTTGAGTTTTGCAACTTATGCAGCTAGCCGTGGTCATAAAGTTAAAATCTTTGATTCAAGTAATCAGATTGGTGGACAGTTTAATATCGCTAAAACGATTCCCGGTAAAGAAGAGTTTTACGAGACACTGCGCTACTTCAAGCGTCAAATCGAATTACAACCAAATATTGAGTTGGTGCTAAACCATACAGTAACTTATGAAGAGTTAAGCAAAGCAAACTATGATGAAATTGTTGTAGCTACTGGTGTAACACCACGTCAATTACAATTTGAAGGCATTCATCATCCAAAAGTTCTAAGTTATATCCAAGTACTTAAAGAGCGTGTACCAGTAGGAAAACGTGTAGCGATTATTGGTGCTGGTGGTATTGGTTTTGATACTGCTGAGTATTTAAGTCACGAAGGTGAAAGCGGTAGCTTAAACCCTGAAAAATTCTATGCAGAATGGGGTATTGATACAGCGTACGAGCATGTTGGTGGTCTGAAACAACCTGAACTTGAAAAATCTGAACGAGAAATTTATTTATTACAACGTAAAGCTTCGGCAGTAGGTGCAGGTCTGGGTAAAACAACTGGCTGGATTCACCGCACAGGCTTAAAACACCGCGATGTAAAAATGATCGCAGGTGCAAGTTATGACAAAGTAGATGATCTAGGTTTACATATTACTGTTGATGGAAAAACAACAGTATTAGAAGTTGATAACGTTGTAATTTGTGCAGGCCAAGAATCATATACAGCGATGTATGATCAACTCAAAGCTGATGGTAAAAATGTTCATCTTATCGGTGGTGCAAAAGAAGCAGGCGAGTTAGATGCCAAGCGTGCAATTCGTCAAGGTGCTGAACTAGCGGCAATTCTATAATAAATAAAAGGGTGTTTTCTATTTTAAGAAAATGCCCTTTTCAAGACCATATAAATTTAATAGGACAATAAAAATGACACTTGCAACAACTCAAATATCAATCAAAAAATGGCATCAAATGTTAGAAAACAATGACATGTCCATCTTAAATGATTTATTAGCAGATGAAGTGGTATTTAGATCACCTGTCGCTTATAAACCGTATGAAGGGAAACAGGTTGTTTTCTTTATTTTGACCAATGTTATCCAAGTTTTTCAGGACTTTACTTATCATCGTGAGTTCTTTACGGAAGATGGTGAAAATGTAGTGCTAGAATTTAGTGCGAATGTGAGTGGTAAATCATTAAAAGGTATCGATATGATTCGCTTCAATGATCGAGGGCAAATTATTGATTTTGAAGTGATGATTCGGCCAATGAGTGGTTTGGCTGCCTTAGCAGAGCAAATGGGTCAAAGAATCGCCCAATATCAAGCTACTTAATATTAAAAATAGCCTAAGTAAGTTTGAATTAAAATGTGGTTAAAAATATCGACATTATTCCTAATGCCAATCATAGTTGCTCAAGGAATTGTTGTTAAACAACGTACGCCAAAACTTCTAGAGCCAATTGGAGAACGTCAAGGAATTGTAGGTTTTGGTCGGCCATTATCATTGCTTATTTTAGGTGATTCTGCTGCTGCAGGAGTTGGTGTTGAATATCAGCATCAAGCTCTTTCAGGCGTATTGCTTTCACAGCTTATGAATGAATATAAACTGACATGGGCTTTACATGCTAAAACTGGTAATAATACTAGACAAGTCATTGATGCAATTAATGCTTTAGAGCCGCAAGTTTATGATGTGATCGTCACTTCAATAGGGGTAAATGACGTGACTAAACTTACCTCAACTCGCTTGTGGATAAAGCAGCAAAAACAATTGTTTACCGAATTACGGAAGAAATTTGATCCAAAATTGATTATTGTAACTGGTGTTCCACCTATGCAGCATTTTCCAGCTTTACCTCATCCACTTGCTTGGATATTTGGAAAACATGCTCAACAAATGAATAAAAAATTACAAGGCTATTTATCAACTGAACCAATATTTAAGTTTATTGAATTTGATCTTGAACATTTTCAAGAGATGAATCTACCCATGGCTATAGATGGGTTTCATCCAAGTAAAGAAATTTACGAGATCTGGGGGAAACAGGTCGCGTCGTTAGTGCGAGAATTCTTCACCTCATAATTTAAGGCTATTGTCATCTATGGGTATTTCTACTTTAAATAAAATTAAAGTTTTGGGCTTAGAGTTATTTGATCTTGTGGTTGGTGCAGAGAAACCAAAGACATATTATTCACCAAATGGAAAGATTAAAAATATCTTAGAGAAATTGCCTCAGCTAAAACAGAAGTACCGCCCAACACCTTGGTTGTCTAACAATCACATGCATCTGTTGTATTTTGATGTTATTAGAAAAAAGACGATAAAGCTTCAATATGATCGTATTGAACAACTCACTATGCAGGATGGTGGTGTTACAGGAATAGCATGGTATGGATACGACTTGCCTAAGCAAACACCGACGATTGTTATTATGCATACCATTACGGGTTCACCTGAAAGTATGCGAGAACTAGTAAAAGATTTGCATCAATACACAGGATGGAGAATCGCGCTATGTTTACGTCGTGGACACGCTGGTTTACCAATGCCTGTACCTCGCATTTCACTTTTTGGATCGACAGATGATTTGAAAGAACAACTTGCGCATATTCAACATATATTTCCTGAGTCTGATTTGTATGCTGTTGGTTCTTCTGCTGGAACTGGATTATTAGTGCGTTATTTGGGTGAACAAGGTCTAGACACGCCTTTTAAAGCTGCATTTGCGATGTGTCCTGGTTATAACACCGAAATTGGATTCAAAAATGTTCATCCGTTTTACACAAAGTTAATGACGAAAAAATTGTTTAAGCATTTTATTTATCCTTACCAATCTACATGGAAACAGCTTGATTCATTAGAAAAGGTTTTAGCATCAACAACTCTTGAAGAGTTTGAAAAAGTCTATTTTGAAATGGCAGGTTTTAGAGATTATGAGAGCTACTGTAAAGCGATTAATCCGATATATGTTTTTCAAAATATAAAAATTCCATTGATGATTCTAAACTCTGAAGATGATCCTGTGTGCTCGATCAAAAACTTTCATCCATATAAATCTGCTATAGAGCAAATGGATAATATTGCTGTGATTACAACGAAAAAAGGAAGCCACTGTGGATTTTATGAAGGCTGGCAAACTTCATCTTGGTCAGCACGACTTATTTCAGATTATTTTCTTGTTCAGCGTTCAAGCTAAGGAATTTAAGGAATAAAGCCCAAGTGTGAATGGGCTTTTTTTATTTTAAGATACCAAAGCAGGTGTATCTTTTATTCCAAGTTTTATTTTCGTGGTTGCAACTAAATTTTTTTCATTAGTCTGGTTAGGGTGAAAGTCATATCTATAGTATTCAAAGAATTTGGGAATAAATGTTTTATATTGCTTAGCTGCAAAATTAAAGAAGTTTTGCCATGTTTTAAGATTTGATAATTGTTTATCTCGTTTCATTAAAACTATTTGGTAGATTGTTGAAAGTCCAGTAATAAGAATCAGGCTTAAAGTGAAAATTGTGACCCGAGGAAGGTAAGCATTTAATCCATTTCCATATAAATATTCATATAAATCAAAAGCTACTGCTTTATGCTCAGTTTCTTCAACACTATGCCATAACCATAAATCTCGTATAGTTTTATCCGTCATATACTCATTTACAGTTTCCATCATACTTACGACTAGTACAGCTGTGTAATGCTCTAAACCTACAGTAACAAGTAAATTCCACTTTTTACTAAATATTTTTTCAAGACCTTTGAGAACAATACCAGTAACTTTTTCCAAAGATTCAGGGTTCAGGCCATGTTGTTGAGCGCTAATACGAAAAGCATGATGTTCTTTTGAATGCATAGCCTCTTGGCCGATGAAAGCACTAATTTCTCTATCTAATGAACCGTACCGGGTTTGTCGGAGACTTTTTATTTAAGTTAGGCCACCTGACCTAACGGGTTAATCTTATCATAGTACATTGCTTCAAACTCAAAAGGCGATACATAACCCAGTGCACTGTGTACACGCTTTTTGTTGAACCAATCTACCCAGTTTAGTGTCGCAAGCTGTACATCCGCTAAACCTTGCCAATCTGCTTTTAAATATTCAATCACCTCTGTTTTGTATAAGCCATTCACTGTTTCAGCCAAAGCATTATCGTATGAATCACCA
>NZ_JAKTID010000035.1:0-28565 GCF_027854795.1 Acinetobacter sp. AOR34_HL
ATGGCGGTATGGCGACGCAGACCCAATGAACCTGTGATCATACACTCAGACCAAGGCTCACAATACAGTAGCGGAGACTGGCAGAAATTCTGTCAAAAGCATAATTTAGTTCCGAGTATGAGTCGTCGTGGAAACTGTTGGGACAATGCTGTTGCTGAATCCTTTTTTAGTAGTTTAAAGAAGGAAAGAATTAAAAAGAGGATCTATAAAACACGAGAAATGGCCCGTGCGGATGTGTTTGATTATATCGAGATGTTTTACAATCGAATCAGGCGTCATTCGCATCTCGATGGGATGAGCCCAGAAGCATTTGAGACAGCTTCAAAATGAGGCGGTCTCATGTCTAGGATACTGGGAGCAGTCCACTTTGGCTCCACAAGTATTTCCAGACTCTTTTGTTTCTATGGGACGTGTCGCTGTATATTTCGAAGCCACAGCAGCCATTATTTCGCTGACCTTATTAGGCCAAGTTCTTGAGTTGAAAGCTCGATCACAGACCTCGGCAGCAATTAAATCTTTACTTGGGCTAGCACCTAAGACTGCAAGAAAAATAAATGACGATGGTAAAGAAGAAGATATTCCTCTTTCCCATGTACATGTTGGAGATTTGCTCCGAGTACGACCAGGTGAAAAGGTCCCTGTTGATGGAGTTGTTACTGAAGGGGCAAGTTCTATTGATGAATCAATGTTAACAGGAGAACCTGTTCCCGTTACAAAACGTGAAGGCGATCAAGTAATAGGTGCAACAATAAATATGAATGGTTCATTAGTAATGCGTTCAGAAAAGGTTGGATCTTCAACGGTACTTTCTCAGATCGTACAAATGGTATCGCAAGCTCAACGTTCTAAAGCGCCGATGCAAAGAATGGCAGATCATGTTGCAGGTTGGTTTGTTATGGTAGTTATTGCTATTTCTGTGCTTACATTTTTTGGTTGGGGGGTATTTGGCCCAGAGCCTAGTTGGGTTTACGGGTTAATTAATGCTGTCGCAGTGTTAATTATTGCTTGCCCATGTGCTTTAGGCTTAGCGACACCTATGTCAATTATGGTGGCAACAGGTCGTGGTGCATCGAATGGTGTACTTTTTCGTGATGCAGCTGCAATAGAAAATTTACGTAAGATTGATACTTTAATTATTGATAAGACAGGTACTTTAACTGAAGGCCAACCCTCATTCGATAAGGTTATCGCTCTTTCGGGCTATGAAGAAAATGAGGTACTTCGGTTAGCAGCTAGTCTGGATCAGGGGAGTGAACACCCTTTAGCTGATGCAATCGTACGTGCTGCCCGTGAAAGAGATCTTGTACTGTCTAGACCAACATCTTTTGAATCTGGCTCTGGGATTGGTGTTAAAGGAGAGTTAAATGGACAACAATTATCTCTTGGTAATACAGCATTAATGGAACAGCTGGGAATATCAGTTAAAGCATTTGTTCCCGAAGCTGAAAAGTTAAGAGCCGAAGGTGCAAGTGTCATGCATTTAGCTGTGGATGGAAAACTGATAGGGTTAATAGCTGTTTCAGATCCAATCAAAGCAAGTACACCTGAGGCTGTTCTTTCATTAAAAGATTCCGGTCTAAGAATCGTAATGGCTACTGGTGATGGATTAACAACAGCTAAGTCTGTTGGCGCTAGATTAGGTATTGATGAGGTTTATGGTGAGGTTAAACCCGCAGATAAATTAGAATTGGTTAAGAAATTGCAAAAAGAAGGAAGAGTGGTTGCGATGGCTGGTGATGGGATCAATGATGCCCCAGCTTTAGCTCAGGCTGATATCGGAATTGCAATGGGTACAGGAACAGATGTAGCAATGAATAGTGCACAAGTTACTTTGGTAAAAGGTGATTTACGCGGTATAGAGATTGCTCGTTCATTATCAGAAGCAACCATTAAAAACATGAAGCAGAACCTTATGTTCGCATTTCTTTATAATGCTTTAGGTATTCCTTTAGCAGCGGGTATTTTATATCCATTTACTGGCTGGTTACTTTCTCCTATGATCGCAGCCTTAGCAATGAGTCTAAGTTCAGCATCAGTCATTGGTAATGCTTTACGACTACGTAGCCAAAACTAAGTTTTTCTAACTACTCATTATTTTTAACTATTAAAGATGAGTAGTCAGTAGTTGTTTATTTTTATATAAGCGATTAATTTTTAAAAATAATTTTAAAAGTTATGCGGCCATTATGATAGTCTGCTCTAATTGTTGCGCCATGTACATCAAGAATGGATTTGGTAATTGCTAGCCCTAAGCCAGTACCTTCCTCAACTCGCTGTCTGGATGCATCTGTACGATAAAAACGGTCAAATAATCGGCTTAACTGTTCAGATGTCAATGGAGAGCTTTCATTCTCAATTGTAAAAACAGTTGTATCAAAGTTTTGTTGGGTTTTGATTCTGACTACCGATTCTGTTTTACCATATTTTATTGCATTTGATAGTAAGTTGCTCAGAGCACGACGTAACATAGATGGGTCACCATTTACAACTCCATAACCTTTTTGTTCCAAAGAGATACTCTTTTCAGCAGCAATCGCATCATAAAAATCAAATAAGGCAGAAACTTCTTTTACTAGATCAACTTGTTTTAAGTTTGGTAAATGCAAGCCATGTTCAGCCTTTGCAAGAAACAACATATCGGAAATCATTCGAGCTAAACGTTCAAATTCTTCCAAATTGGAGAACAGAACTTCTTGATAGGTATTAATATCTCGACTACGAGATAAACATACTTGGGTTTGGGTCATCAAATTGTTGATAGGTGTTCTAATCTCATGGGCAAGGTCTGATGAAAAATCTGAGAGTTTTTCTACTGCTGTTTCTAGCCGATCTAACATGTCGTTAAATGCAACAGCTAGTGATTTAAGTTCAGTTGGAGTGTTATCAACTTCTAGACGCTCCGATAGGTGTTGAGCAGAGATGCCTTCTGCAACCTTTGCCATTTTTTGTACGGGACGTAATCCTCGCCATGCAGCAAACCAGCCTAAAAACATTAAGCAGATAGTACCGACAATGCCAATGTATAATAACTGGCGCCTAAAATCATTTAAGAAATGCAAATGCTCGGATGTATCGATTCCAACAATAATTTGAGCTGTTGGAATGCTACTATTTCTATTAAAAGACTTTGTATAAATTAAACCACGGTAGGTTTTATTTTGAATGCTCCATTCAACCCAAGGCTTTCGTTTTGATTTATTGAGTGTTTGGGTATGAATGGTGGATGGTGCTGAACTAAAAATAATTTGACCCGTTGGTCGTTCAATTTGAACAATTAGATCATGATGACCAACTAAGGCATCTTTTAAATATAAATTCAATTCTTGAGAATTAGAAGGATTCTGTTCTAATAGATTCTCTATAAGTTGAATTTTACCTTCTAATTGAGTTCGGTCTTGAGCTTCGAAATGATGCATTACGAGTTGATGAATAACTAGTCCCATAATCATTAGAATGATTACGGTAGATAGAGAAAAAATAATAGCTATACGAAAGCTGATTGCATTAAACAATTTACGAGTCATCTTCAACCTCTAGAACATAACCCATTCCCCGTATGTTCTGGATTAGCTTAGGGCTAAAGTTACTGTCAATTTTACTTCTCAAACGTTTAATAGCGACTTCTACGACGTTGGTATCACTATCAAAATTCATATCCCAAATTTGAGAAGCTATGAGTGCGCGAGGTAAAATTTCACCACGTCTACGCATAAATAATTCCATCAGCGCGAATTCTTTAGCTGTTAAGTCAATACGTTGCCCAGCGCGAGTGACGCGGCGTTTACGAAGATCAAGTTCAAGATCAGCAATTGTAATAAGGTTACTATCTTCTTTTTGTTGTCCCCGTCGGAGTAAGCTTTTAATGCGTGCTAATAACTCAGCAAAAGCAAAAGGTTTTACGAGGTAGTCATCAGCTCCCAAATCTAATCCCTTAACTCGATCTTCAATTTGATCACGCGCTGAAAGAAATAGAATAGGCATTGTCTTTCCGCTTTTGCGAATATCATAAATGATATTCCAGCCATCTAATTTTGGTAACATAACGTCCAAAATGATGAGGTCATATTCTTCGGAAAGTGCTTGATGTTTACCTGATAATCCATCTGTGACCCAATCCGTAATATACCCAGCTTCAGATAGACCTTGTTTAAGGTAGTCACCAGTTTTTTGTTCATCTTCAACTAGTAAGATTCTCATTGATAAAAATCCAATATCACTCATTAAGAATATAATAACGTTATAAATACGTGATTCTTTGTAGATTACAAAAATGTCATTTTCATGTCATATAGATGTTTGGTGGTAGCCTTTAAGGTATTTGTATAAAGTTAATTTTTGGAGCAAAACATGAAAACTCTATTCCGTCGTAGCTTAACTACACTTATGTGTATTGGAACTTTAATTGCAGGAACTCAGTCTTGGGCAGCCGATGCTAAACAGGGAACCACTGTAGTCACTGAAACTAAAGCGGACTCAAAAATGTCAGAGAAATGCCAAAAACCTTGTAATATGAAGAATGATGAGAAAACCCAACAGGATCATAGTCAGCATGAGCATGGCAATATGGCTGATATGTCTCAGATGGATCACTCTAAGATGATGAATATGGATCAGTCTAAAATGGGTAATATGGATCATTCAAATATGATGAACATGGACCACTCAAAGATGAACATGTCAAATACATCAAATAAATAACAAATACGATAAATGAAAGATTGGGGAGATTAAAGCGAATAATTGGTTTGCTTGAGCTCCCCATCTTTATATTAGATAGGTGAAATAAATGTCTAAAAAATTAAGTCATGTCCTTTTAATAGGAGTTGGTTTATTTTCATCAACTTGGGTAATGGCGGCAGTTAAAGAATATGATTTAACAATCGCTGAACAAACTGTAAATATCACAGGAAAACCAGTTGAGAGAATTACTGTAAATGGTAAATTCGTTGCACCACTTCTTGAATTTGAAGAAGGTGATGAGGCCGTTATCCGTGTTCACAATAAGTTAAAAAATCAGGACTCTTCAATCCATTGGCATGGCTTATTATTACCTGGAATTATGGATGGTGTACCTGGATTTAACAAATTTCATGGCATTGCCCCTAATAAAACTTATGAATATAAGTTTAAAGTCCGCCAAAATGGTACTTATTGGTATCATTCACATAGTAAAGGACAAGAACAAGACGGTTTATATGGTGCTTTTGTTATTTATCCTAAAGATAAAACTCCACTAACAGCTGCTGAAAAAACCGATAAAGATTACGTTGTTTTGCTTTCTGATTTTCATAATTCGACAAGTGATCAAATTATGAAAAATATTAAAAAAGAAGCAGACTACTATCAGAACCGCCGCGAAACAGTATTCGATGTATTAAAACAAGTTAAACGTGATGGGCTAAAAGCGACTTGGCAAGACCGTTCTATGTGGAATCAGATGCGAATGCTGAAAACAGATATGTCCGATGTGACTGGTTATACATTTTTAATGAATGGCAAAACACCTCAGCAAAACTGGACCGGTAACTTCAAAGCTGGTGAAAAAGTTCGCCTTCGTTTTATTAATGCTTCCGCTATGTCATTCTTTGATGTACGCATTCCAAACCTAAAAATGACTGTAGTCAGTGCTGATGGTCAACCTGTAAAGCCCGTTCCTGTAGATGAGTTCCGTATTGGTACTGCTGAAACCTATGATGTCATTGTGGAACCAAAACAAGCACATTACCAAATTGAAGCTGAATCTATTGATCGTACCGGTTTTTCAGTGGGAACATTACATGAAGAAAGCAGCCCAGCAGTCAAACAAATTGAGATGCCTAAGCCTCGTCCTCGTTCTTTATTGACTATGGAAGATATGGGAATGAATCATGATATGTCATCTATGAAAGGTATGGATCATGATATGTCTTCTATGAAAGGTATGGATCATGATATGTCTTCTATGAAAGGCATGAATCACGATATGTCTTCTATGAAAGGTATGGATCATGATATGTCTTCTATGAAAGATATGAATCATGATATGTCTTCTATGAAAGGCATGAATCACGATATGTCTTCTATGAAAGGTATGGATCATGATATGTCTTCTATGAAAGGTATGGATCATGATATGCCGATGAATAGCGCTACTGTTAAGTCGGCTTCAGACAAGAATGATAATACCGTATTTGGATGGGCAAATGCTTCAACACCCGTTGGTCAAAAAGCACTCCAGTATAGTGATTTACAATCTTTAAACCCTCAACCAGATACTCGTGCCCCTGAACGTGAAATGGAAATCCGTCTTGGTGGGAATATGGAGCGCTACATTTGGACAATTAATGGTAAGAAGTTTAATGAAACAGAACCATTCAAAGTGAAATATGGGGAACGTATACGCTTGAAATTTGTGAATGACAGTATGATGGCTCACCCAATGCACTTGCACGGTATGTTTATGCAGCTTGAAAATGGTCAAGATCCAAGTAATATGCCAAATAAACACACGATCATTGTGCCACCAGGGAAAACAGTTACAACTTTACTTACTGCTGATGAATTAGGTGAATGGGCTATCCACTGCCATTTGTTATATCACATGGCAGCTGGAATGATGAACAAACTCATTGTGGCAAATGTAGATAGCAATGATGTTGATTCAAAAAGTATCGTTGCCCAACCCCATGCAAATGATAAGGGAGTGAATCAACATGCAAACCACTAAAAAACTTTTTTCAAAAACACTTTTATCAGTTGCTTTAATTGGTTTAGCAGGTATGGCATTTGCTAATGATAATTCGACTGAAAATCTAAATAAGAGTACGTCAAGTATGAATGTGCTTTTAAAAGAAGCTGGAGGATTAGGCTATGTTGAACGTAATGCTACTCAAAGTACTTCAAAAGGCAAATTAGCTCTTAGCCAAAATCATGATAAACATCTGAACGAGCATGGTGGACAGATTTACCAAACAACTAAATTTTCCAATGAGTGGGTAATTGATAACGATGGTAAGGGTAGTTTAGGTTCTAGTTTCGAAACATTGATTGGAACAGATGAGAATCGAGTATTTGTTGAAGCCAATCTGAATAAAGCAGAGAGTAATGATCCCAATTATGATGTGTCTGCACTTTATAGCCGTAATGTAGCACCATTTTGGGATGTACAAGCTGGTCTAAGATACAGCGAGGATAAAAATAACAAGAACAGCGATCGAGTCGATGGTGTCGTTGGTATATTAGGTCTTGCTCCTTATTTCTTTGAGACCAAAGCTTACCTTTATGGTGGAAAAGACAACTTCTGGGGAGCTAGTTTTGATTTCGACCGTGATTTATTACTCACTCAAAAGTTGATTACTCAGCCATATATTGAAGCAGATGTTGTGTTTAATGATAATTCTGACTTTGCATCAAAGACGGGGTTGTCAGAATTGAAGACAGGTATTAAAACTCGTTATGAGATTACCAAACGTATCAGACCATTTGTTGATATAGCCTATCAATATGAGAAAGGAAAAAAATCAACTCCTTTTCAAGAAGCAACAGATTCTGAAAAGGGATGGCTATATGGTGCAGGTATTGAATTAGTTTTTTAATTTGTCTCGATATTAAAATAGCAGCCTTAAGGCTGCTATTTTAATGAATAAAATTGCTAATTTTTTCTAAATATGTAAAAGTAAAAAAGCTTAAATTTTGGTCATGACATTATGCAGTGGTTAAAAACATGCCTATCGCTGTTTTTATCGTTTGCTATCCTTTTAGTAGGATCGGCTGCTGCTGCTTCGTCTGTACATAAGCGGTGTTTAATGCCATCTGAACAGATGAAATCCATGCAAATGGAAGCATCTCAAAACCAGGATATGATGCATACCGACTGTATGAAAGTTGAAGCAAAGGTCAAAAAAACGCTACATGATCCTTCCTGTATGTCTGAGCAAGATTGCATTATGTCTTTTGCCAAAATTGCGTACGCCAGTGATCCTCAAAGCATTTTGCACTCAACGGTATTCTCACCCGTAGAGCGATCAGTCTTTTATTTTCCAGATCAAAATCTTCCTGCTCCATACCCTTCAGGTTTATGGAAGCCCCCACGCTCTAACTAATTTGATAATTCTTCGTCATTCATAGCATTTTTTATGGATGTTCTGCGCGTGCGCGTGTATATCATTTTAGAGCTAAAAATATGAAATTTTATAAAGAAAAGCTATCTCGCAGGGTGAGATGGCCGATAGGTGTGATCTGTTTTTCTCTAGTCTATGGTCAAGTCTATGCCCAGCCACTGACTTTGGATACAGCTTTGAAGCTTGCCGAGCAATATGCTCCAACTTTAAGAGTAAATAGTGCCCAAATTGAAGGGGCTGAGAATGTAGTTTTAGCTTCAGGTATTTTACCCAACCCTAAATTATTTGTCGGTTTGGAGAATTATCCTATATCTGGTGATGCGTCATGGTCAGTCACACAAGATGGCATGACCATGCAGAAAATTGGCGTTATGCAAGATTTTCCAAACCGCGCCAAAAGACAAGCCGAGGTCGAGTTAGCAAAAGCTGAATTGGGTTCAGTCACTGCTCAAACTGAGATTCTACGTATTGAGTTACGTCAAAAAGTTGCATCTGCTTGGTTTAAACGTTTTTATCTTGAGCGTAAATTGGCGCTATACGATGAACTGTTTTCAGAGAATCGATTACTTTCTCAGATGACCCAAACACAGGTCACCTCTGGTCGGACAATGGTTGCTGATGCACTTGATCCAAAACAAGAAGCCACGGTATTGCTTGACCAGAAGGATGATTTGCTTCGTGATTTAAATAAAGCCAAGCTAGAGTTGCATCGCTTGATCAGTGCAGAGCCTACCGAAAACCTTACTCAAATTGAAACCTTACCTGACCAAGCTCCATCCATCCATCTTGATACATCAAAGCTGTATCATCACTTGCATCAGCATCCTGAATTAAAAGCTTTTCAGGCTGAAAAGAAAACTGCTGAAGCAAAATTGAAACAAGCTCAAGCTTTACAAAAGCCTGATTGGGGGATTGAGCTTGCATACCAGCATCGTGCCCCAGAGTTTGGCGATATGATCGGTGTACAACTGACAACTGAGCTTCCTGTATTTTCAAAAAAACGTAGTGGTCCCCTCATTCAGGCAGCTTTAGCCGAACAAAACCGGATCATTGCCGATCAAGAAGTTCAATACCGTGAATATCTCACCATGCTGGATGATGGGTTATCTGATCTTGATGCGCTTGATCAGCAAATTAGACGTGCAATGCAAATAAGTATTCCACTCGCTAAACAAAAAGTGGGTTTACAGTTGGCAAGCTACCAAGCTGGTAAAAGCAATTTGTCCAATGTCATTACTGCCCGGCAAGCTCTTTTAGAACAACAGCTGCGACTTATTGATCTTCAACAACAACAAGCAATTACAACAGCACAACTTTATTTTGCCTTTGAAGAGCCGACCTTAAACCATGCTGAGGAGCAGCCATAATGTTAAGAAATAAATTGGCAATGACTGTCATGGGAGTTGCCACAATTAGTCTTGTCGTAGGTGGCGGTGCCGGATATTGGTTTGCTCATCAGGAAGAGGGTTCTCAATCGGCATTGGTAAGCCAGAAGCAGGATGCTAAAGTGCTTTATTGGTACGATCCAATGAAACCAGAACATCATTTTGATAAGCCAGGCAAGTCTCCATTTATGGACATGCAACTGGTACCTAAATATGCAGACGAAAATACTGCGATGACGGATGAAAGTCGTCCTACAGTCAAAATAGATCCATCTCTTCAACAAAATTTAGCCATCCGTTACGGCACTGTTGAACAGGCTGTAATTGGAAATGCCATGTTTACTAATGGCATATTACAAGCAAATGAACGGCAAACAGCTATTTTACAAACTAGAGCAAGTGGCTTTGTTCAGCGAGTGTATGGGCATGCTGTTGGAGATATGGTGACCGAAGGAAGCCCTATAGCTGATATTTCAATACCCGAATGGACTGGAGAGCAAACTGAATTTTTAGCTGTGCTCCGTACTGGAGATCGTTCCCTTATTCAAGCAAGCCGTCAACGTTTGCAGCTTTTAGGAATACCACAAAATGTGATTCATCAAGTTGAGCGAACTCATCGAGTGCAATCTAATATAACTTTGCAAGCTCCCATTAGTGGATTTATTGATTCACTAGAAGTCCGCAATGGTATGGCTTTGGCTATGGGACAAACCTTGGCCACAATTAAAGGTATCAACCCGATTTGGCTAGAGGCAGCCGTTCCTGAAAAACAAATTGCTGGAATCAAACGAGGTATGAGTGTAGAAGCCAATTTTGCTGCTTTTTCTCAAAAAGTAACTGGCAAAGTTATCGACATTTTGCCTACCTTAGATACAACATCAAGAACTATTAAAGTTCGGATTGAATTATCAAATCCTAGTGGTCAACTTAAGCCAGGGATGTTTGCTTCTGTCAATATAATAAATAATCCCCAAAGCAGTTTGGTTGTACCAGAGCAAGCTGTTATACGGACAGGTACTCGGAATGTTGTCATTGTAGGGCGTGAGCAAGGACGTTTTGAACCAGTTGTTGTACAGTTAGGGCAAAGTGATGGCAATAAAATTGCAGTCCTGCAAGGGTTGAAAGCTGGTCAGAGAGTAGTGATTTCAGGACAATTTCTGATTGATTCTGAAGCAAATTTGCAAGGCGTATTGGATAAGCTCAACACTGGGCAACCAATTGCATCATCTCAAACGATTAAGAGGTCAACATATCAAGGTCTTGGTAAAGTTGAAAAAGTCACAAATCAAGATATTACCATTTCACACCAAGCTATTCCTGAGTTGGGCTGGGGTGCTATGACCATGAGCTTTAAACAGCCCGTACAACCATTTACCCGAATTCAGCAAGGTGACCAGGTCAACTTTAGTTTTACAAAAGTTGGAAATTCTTATGTCATTTCTGACATTTCAAAGATGTCTATGGCATCTTTGAAGAACTAACGGGAGAACTATTATGATCGCCCGTATTATTCGTTTTTCAATTTTGAATCGTGTATTTGTCTTATTGGCAGCTTTAATTCTGGCAGCTTGGGGTGTTTGGGCTGTAAAAAATACTCCGGTTGATGCTTTACCAGATTTATCTGATGTGCAAGTGATTGTCAGAACTAATTACCCAGGTCAGGCACCACAAATTGTTGAAAATCAGGTGACGTACCCTTTAACAACAACGATGTTATCAGTACCTGGTGTTAAAACTGTTCGTGGTTATTCTTTTTTTGGTGATTCATTTGTATATGTCATTTTTGATGAACATACCGATCTTTATTGGGCCCGTTCGCGTGTATTGGAATATCTAAATCAGATTCAGGGAAAAATGCCTGCAAATGCGAAATCTTCATTAGGGCCAGATGCCACAGGCGTTGGCTGGGTTTATGAATATGCGTTAGTTGATCCAACAGGACAACATGACCTTTCACAACTGAGAAGCATACAAGACTGGTTTTTAAAGTATGAACTAAAGACATTACCCAATGTGGCTGAAGTTGCCACGATTGGGGGAATGGTGAAGCAATATCAGGTTGTTTTAGATCCAAGTAAAATGGCCGCCTTAGGAGTTACTCAAAACAATGTCATTGAAGCGATTCAAAAGGCCAATCAAGAAACCGGTGGTTCAGTTCTGGAGATGGCTGAAACTGAATATATGGTACGAGCTTCTGGTTATTTAAAGACATTAGAAGATTTTCGACAGATCCCGATAAAAACAAATAGTTTTGGGATTCCTGTTACTTTAGGCGATGTTGCAACTATTCAACTCGGACCGGAAATGCGTCGTGGTATCACTGAGCTGAATGGACAAGGTGAAACTGTTGGCGGTGTTGTGATTTTACGGGCCGGTAAGAATGCACGTGAAACGATTACTGCTGTGAAAGCAAAACTGGCTGAATTGCAACAAAGTTTACCTAAAGGAGTGCAAGTTGTTCCTGTATATGATCGCAGTAAACTGATTGATCGGGCAGTCGAGAATCTCAGTCATAAATTAATTGAAGAATTTATTGTGGTGGCTTTAGTCTGTGGACTTTTCCTCTGGCATTTACGATCAGCAATGGTAGCTATTGTTTCTTTACCACTTGGGATTTTGTCGGCTTTCTTAGTCATGTACTATCAGGGCCTAAATGCCAATATCATGTCATTGGGGGGGATTGCCATTGCTATTGGTGCTATGGTTGATGCAGCGGTTGTGATGGTTGAAAATGCACATAAGCATATAGAGACTTGGCAGCATGAACATCCCAATCAAGTATTAGAAACTCAAGCACGCTGGAATATTATTGCCCGTTCCGCCAGTGAAGTTGGTCCTGCTTTATTTTTTTGCTTACTTATCATTACCTTATCTTTTATTCCTATTTTTACTTTACAGGCACAAGAAGGACGTTTGTTCTCGCCTCTGGCGTTTACCAAAACCTATGCCATGGCAGCAGCAGCTGGTTTATCCATTACCCTGATTCCTGTTTTGATGGGTTATTGGATCCGCGGGAAATTACCCTCAGAACAGCGTAATCCATTGAACCGTTTCCTCATCAAAATATACCGACCTATGTTGGATCAGGTTTTAGCTCATCCAAAGACCACTTTATTTGGTGCGTTGCTAATTTTCCTTATTAGTCTTTTACCTTTAACTCGATTAGGTGGAGAATTTCTACCGAATATGGATGAAGGTGATTTACTGTATATGCCTTCAGCTTTACCAGGATTGTCCGCAGCTAAGGCCTCAGAACTGTTACAGCAAACAGATCGAATGATTAAAACGGTTCCAGAAGTTGCGACAGTATTTGGTAAAGCAGGGAGAGCTGAGTCAGCAACAGACCCTGCGCCTTTAGAAATGTTTGAAACCACGATTCAGTTCAAACCACGGTCTGAATGGCGCTCAGGTATGACACCTGACAAATTAGTAAAAGAACTGGATAAAGCAGTTCAAGTACCGGGTTTAACGAATATTTGGGTGCCACCTATTCGTAACCGGATTGATATGTTGGCAACTGGGGTGAAAAGTCCAATCGGGATTAAGATTTCAGCAAATGATCTGCAAGATATTGATCGGGTAGCACAGCAAATTGAACAAGTGGCTAAACAGGTGCCCGGAGTTAGCTCGGCTTTGGCTGAACGACTCACAGGTGGTCGATATGTTGATGTCGATATTAACCGTATGCAGGCTGCACGATATGGCCTCAATATCAACGATGTGCAGCAAATTGTATCATCTGCGATTGGCGGGGAAAATATTGGTGAAACTGTTGAGGGATTAGCAAGATATCCTATTAATGTACGTTATCCACGAGAGATTCGAGACTCATTGGAAGCTTTGAGAAATTTACCGATTGTAACTGAATCTGGACAACAAATTGTATTAAGTAGTGTTGCCAATATTCAAATTACAGATGGCCCTCCAATGCTAAAAAGTGAGAATGCTCGCCCAAGCGGTTGGGTTTATGTAGACGTACAGGGACGTGACTTAGCTTCGGTTGTGCAAGATTTGAAGCAGTCTATTGATCAAAAAGTAAAACGCTCCTCTGCCATGAGCATTAGCTATACAGGGCAATTTGAGTTTATGGAACGTGCTAATGCGCGTTTAAAAGTCATCATTCCAATTACATTGATGATTATTTTTCTACTGCTCTATTTGATTTTTAGACAAGTACAAGATGCAGTTCTGATTATGGCAACGCTACCTTTTGCTTTGATTGGTGGTATATGGGCCATGTATTTGAGCGGTTTTCACTTTTCAGTTGCGATTGCAGTTGGTTTTATCGCACTTGCAGGTGTTGCTGCTGAGTTTGGTGTAGTCATGTTGTTCTATTTGAAGCAAGCAGTTGAACATGCACAGCAAAACCTATCTTCTTCAACGACATCCTTAACGGAGCAACAACTCAATGATGCAATCCGAACAGGAGCTGTACTACGCGTTCGTCCTAAAGCCATGACGGTTGCCGTCATTTTGGCAGGCTTAATTCCTATACTTTTAGGGACTGGGACAGGTTCTGAATTGATGAGCCGTATTGCTTTACCTATGGTTGGGGGCATGATTTCAGCTCCTCTACTGTCAATGTTTGTTATCCCGGCTGTATATCAGCTTTTAATCAAAAGAAAACTATCAACACATTGATCGTTTTATTATTTCGTCTAAAGAGGTTTTATTATGTTGAAATTCATGAAAATTATTGCTCTTGTTACCACTATTGCTGCATTAAGCGCATGTAGTAAAAATGAAGCATCAGAGCAGAAGAAAGCAGACGCACCTATGGAGCAGATGAATAAGGAGTCTTCTACCGCTACAACGGCTCAAGCCGTTGGGGTGATTACTGCTATTGATACGAAAGAAAATATTTTAACACTCGACCATGAAGCAATTCCTGCGATTAATTGGCCAGCAATGAAGATGGGCTTTAAAGTTGCTGACCCATCCTTATTAAATGGTTTAACCGTAGGAGACAAAGTTGACTTTGAATTAAAAGCAGATGGTGAAATTTACACAATCGTAAGTGTTAAACCAGAAAACAAGTAATGTCAAAAGTATAACTAATATCAAGAGTACAGAGCCTGTAAAAAAATCTGTGTAATTCCCTTTAAAACGAATGCTTCAGCCATCTAAGGCTGAAGCATTCGTTTTATGATGTCTAGTTAAAGTGTGTACAACAGAATTCAGTCCAATCAGCCATTAAACCTTTACGTTTTTCAAGGTACCCTCCACGTAAGTAAGAAGCTTCAACTTCATCGGGAAGTTTATGGGCAAGTACATGCTCACAAACTTCCCGTGAATAATCCGTTTTATCGGCTGACCAATCACGGAATGTAGAGTGGAAGCCATGTGTGGTAATCACTCGATTTTGTTTAGGGTCAATATGGCCTAAGCTATTTTCTTTGATTTTTTATTTATGCATTGGTTTGATCAATTTTATTAAATATGTTTCAGACAGTATTTTCAGTCAAATATAGAAAGTATATGGAAGCTGATTGAACTATTTTAGCAAGTAAATGAAAAAGTAGTTAAATGTCATCTTATTTAAATATCTGCGGCGTATGGTTCAGCCATCTTTAGATGGGTTGATGCCATGCTCGGTTCTCTTGAAAAATTCCAATTAAAAACAATCAGCGTGGTATGTATAAGTTTCAGCGCTTTATTGCTTACCGCTTGTCAAACTACTACGATAACGCGAAATCAACAAGCCAATACAGAGCAACAGCTCCAACAACAAAAAGTCCAACAACCGAAACGTGTAGTGTTTTTCTTGGGTGATGGAATGGGCATGACTACACTTACCGCTTCCCGCATTTATGCTGTCGGTGAAGATGGTCAGTTAGCAATTGATCGGTTACCTGAGTCTGCCTTTGTTCGTACCTTTTCTGAAGATGCGCAAGTCACGGACAGTGCACCTTCGATGGGTGCGTACATGACCGGTGTGAAGATGAAAAATGAGGTGATCTCGATGCAGACAGGAACAATTGCAGTTGAACCTGATTCAGTAGGGAATAACCAGTGCGGGACTAACCCACAAAACAAAAATAAGCAAAACACACAGACTTTACTCGAATTAGCCAAAGTAAAGGGTTGGGGGACAGGGGTTGTGACCACGACGCGAATCACGCATGCCACACCAGCATCGACTTATGCGCATATATGCCACCGTGATGCTGAAAATGACATTGCATCACAGTTGGTCCCGAGTTCAAAAGGTGATGATTATCAACGCTATAACCTCAAACTTAAAGATGGAGTCGATGTGGTTTTAGGTGGAGGTAAGCGTCAATTTTTGCCTAAAGATGCAGGTGGAGAACGTACTGATGGGCGCAATCTAATTACCGAGATGCAAAAGGCAGGCTACCGCGTGGTTTTTGATGAAAACCAACTGTCCCAAGTGCAACTGGCGAAAAATGAAAAATTATTGGGTTTATTTAATCACAGCCATTTAAATTACGACTTGGATCGCACCAAGAAAAACTTGGCAGAGCCGAGTCTCAAGCAAATGACGCTGTCTGCTTTAGACATCCTGACGCAAAATAAAAAAGGTTTTTTCCTGATGGTGGAGGGCGGGCGTATAGATCATGCGCTGCATGACACCAATGCCAAACGTGCTTTACAAGACACGATTGCCTTAAATGATGCTTTAGAAGCAACCATTCAAAAGCTTAAACAAAGTGATCCTGAACTTAAAAATACACTGATTGTAATCACAGCCGACCATGATCACACCTTGGTTCTAAATGGTTATGCCAAGCGTACAGGAAAATACGTCGAAGGTAAGGAAACCAGTGTGCTTGGATTGGTAAAAAACTATGATCAAGCGGGCTTTGCTCAAGATATTCATGGTCAACCTTATCCGATTATCGGTTTTGGTACGGGCAAAAAACGCCCCACTCAAAACCGTATGGATGACTTGGTACTGAACTTAAAAGACACTGATGTCTGTCATCCTGTACAAGGGCCAAAGGCACCACAAGGTGAAAAATATAGTTTCACCTATCCTTTGGCTGAAACGGGTTGGTGTACGGGCACTGCTGCGGATGATTTCCAACAAGAAGCTGTGATTCAAACGGGCTATAAAGATAAAGAAACGCATGGCGGTGCAGATGTGTTTTTAGGTGCGATTGGTCAGGGAGCCGATCAGTTCTCAGGTAGCCTTGAAAATATTGAGGTCAATCACCTCATTCGTAAGATCACAGGCTTATAGCAGAGGGATATCACATGAAACATACTTTAAAAACCATCCCAAACATGATGCTTCTGCTTACAGCGTCGATTTCTTCAAGTGCTTTGTATGCTGCGGACACCACAGTTACACCGACGAAAAGCGTTATATTCTTTTTAGGCGATGGCATGGGACCAACCACAGTGACGGCAAGTCGTATTTATGCTGTGGGGGAAAATGGCAAACTGGCCATGGACAGCATGAAGCACGCAGCAAGGATTAAAACCTATTCTGAGGATGGTCAAACCACAGATAGCGCTCCCTCTATGGGCGCCTATATGACTGGGCAGAAAAATAAAAATGAAGTGATTGCCATGACAACAGGAACGGTTGCGGTCGAACCTGAAGAAGGAAAATTGCCGAATGGCAAAAGCTTAGCGAAAGCCATCAACCGTTGTCCAGAACAGGGCAGTAGTATGGTCGCAGGGATGCCTGCGTTAAGTATTTTAGAACTGGCAAAAAAGCAGGGTAAAGCGGTTGGCGTAGTGACGACGACCGAACTCACCCATGCCACACCTGCGGCAACCTATGCACATATCTGTCACCGTGATGCGCAATACGATATAGCGCTTCAAGCTGTTCCAAAAGGTAAAGCTTATAATCCAAACTTATTGGATGGCATTAATGTCCTTATGGGAGGCGGCTTAAATCATTGGACGCCTTATGATGCAGTCTCTAACCCCAAAGGGCGCTTGGATGGTCGTGATTTATTGGCAGAGTTTAAACAGCAGGGTTATCAAACCGTTTTAAGCCAAAGTGATTTGGCACAGACGGTCAATACTCAGAAAATTTTCGGCGTATTCTCCACACAGTCGCATTTAAATTTTGATTTGGATCGACTCAAGAAGAATATAGAGACTGAACCGAGTCTGGCGGCGATGACCAGTAAAGCGATTGATGCACTGCAAGCACAGAGTCATGGACAAGGCTATTTCTTGATGGTTGAGGGTGGGCGTATTGACCATGCGCTACATGCCAATAATGCCAAACGGGCATTGCAGGAAACCAAGGCATTTAATGATGCAATTCAAACTGCACTGGATAAAGTGGATTTGAGCAATACCTTGATTGTAGTGACGGCAGACCATGACCATGTGATGACCTTTAATGGTTATGCCGCACGAACGGGTCAAACGACGGAAACTAATCCAGGTATTTTGGGGCTGAGCTATGACTATAATATTGCAAAAGAGCAAAATGCTTACAGCAAAGTGCTGGCTGATGGCCAAGTACATAATCCATACCGCGATGTAAATGGGGCAACAGGAACGACGCTTGTTTTTGGAAATGGTACGGGTAAACGTTTAGATATTCGTGACAGTATTAGCAACGAGCAAGCCTTTGCTGACGACTATAAGCAAGAAGTCGGGGTACAACTGACGAAAAGCGAAACACATGGCGGCGGAGATGTGATGCTGTTTGCTGAAGGAAAGAATTCAAATCTATTCAAAGGCACACAAGAAAATACATGGGTATTTGAGCAATTGAAAAAGGCGTTTGGATTCTAATGGATACAAGATTTATACGACCGTTCAAATTCAAAATGAAATTCTTAGCATTGTCTTTCAGTTTGCTCAGTCCATGGGTATGGTCGGCCGATGAATATCGTATTGATTATCAGATTGAACGGTTGGATACCAATGGGGTTACGACCATCCAAAAATACAGTGAGAAAATGATTCGAGATGCGCAAAATATTTGGATTGAACGTTTAAACACTCAAACGCATGCTGACGAAGCCCAGATACATAGCAACACTCAAGTGTCTGCCAAAACAGACACCCATGAGCATGCAAGTTTTGACAGTGCAATTCAGTGGATGCAGCGTAAAGATGTAGTCGGGCAAGAAAATGTAGCGAGTCCTTTTCAGCGCTTTTATATTTTGCCAGATGAAAAAATGCGGGTGCAATTGCAGGATGTCGATCAAGAAATGCTAGGGATGAAAAACTGTTGGCGCTGTGAATATAGTTTGATTCATCCTGACATTTTAAAGCGAGCACAATTGATTCAACGTGATCCGAAGTTAGTGCATTATCAAATACGCAGTGCTGGGCAAACGTTGAATATTATATGGAGTGAACAGGATCAACTGGTTCAAAAATATGAATTGCTCAAACCGACCTCAGGCTATGCCAAAACCTTTACCGTGCGCAAAATTGGCCAACATGTTGCTACACCTTGGACACAAACAGAAAAATACAGCGAACGTGACTATGCGGACTTTAGTGATTAGCCGATGAGTTTTTGACTTTTAATTTCGACGTTACAATAGAAATACCCGTGATTTTTTTGGGAAAAATAAGCGCTTAGGACTGTGCCGCTTGTACGGTTAAACCACTCCACCGTTTAAACGCACGTCGAAAATTAGTGGCATCGTTAATTTGTAAATACTGAGAAATCTGTTCAGTTTTAAAACCATGTACACGATATAAAATGATGGCAGTATGCAAACGACTTTGATCGAGTTGCGCCTGAAAATGGGTCTGATGCTTTTTCAGTTTACGTTTTAAGGTGGCAGAACTCATTTGAAAATAGTCAGCGGTTTGTTCAAGTTGAATATTATTTTGAATATTCTGCATTAAATATTGGTGCAAACTGAGCAAAAAACTCTGTTGAATATTTTGAGCAGTCATTTCTTTCAGCGCATATTGATAACTGATTGAAGCTAAGGTCGAAGAGGCATTGGGAAGTTTTTCATAAATCAAATCGCGAGGTAGGCTCATCATGTTGATCGGGCGATTAAACTCTAAAGCACTGCCTAAATGTGTCCAATATTGTTCAATATAATCCGGTTCAGAAAAATTAAACTCGAATTTCCACGCTAATTTGGCTTGGTACAGTTGACGGCTAAACGCTTGTACTGCACTCATTGCGCTTTCGATTAAAAAGCGATTTTCAAGCTTGTTTTCATCTAACCAATAAATATGAATATGGCTTTGACTGTACATGAGTCGAGGGCATAACCATGGTGAAACGGACGCGGAAAATGTTAAATAACGGCTAAGTGCCTCATCGAAGGTCGATGCATAAAGCATAGATTTAATGGCGTCATTAAAGGGGGTGGTTAGGCTGCGTTGACCAAATAAAAAACTGATGTCCTGATTGCGAAAACACTGTTCAGCATTTTTTAAAACCTGTTGTAACTGTTGTTGACTAATTAGTTTTTGCCCCGAAAAGATATCTTCTAAGAAAATACTGCTGCCACTGAGCAGGACGTGATGTTCGACTTCATGACTCGCTGCCAAATCAATTAAAATAGACAATTGATGATGCGCAGGAATGTAGCTGTAGTCGCATTCAAAGCTCATACCATGACTCGCTTCGGTGAGTAGTACTGCTTCACTTGGAGCAATTGCTGATTTAAGGCACTCAAGAGTTGTTGGGCAGTTTGGTATTGTCCGACAGCGCAGCAGGTCGTGAGTGCTTTTAGAGGAATGTGCACGGACAAATCACGTTGATAATAAGCACTGACCATAAGCATGCGTTCAAGTTGAGCAGCCATTTTTTCAGCCTGTTGTAGCTTCGTCTCTGGTAACAGCATAATAAAACGATCTCCTGCGAAGCGGCAGAGCAGGTCTTGTGGTCGTAAGTTTAAGCTAATCAATTGTGAAACATGCTGTAAAATAGATGTGCCTTCATCAAAGCCATGTGCTTGATTAATCTGATTAAAATTATGCATATCTAGCAGTATGACGGACATGTCGCTGGGTTCATGCGAGTTTTGCTCGATTGCGGCTTTGAGCTGTGTTTTAAAATAATGAGCATCGGCCAAAGGGGTGAGTGCATCGAATAAGCGATGATCCCGATAAATACGTTCTCGTTTTTGCATGTGTTTAGAAATTGCCTGTTCTTCTTGATGCCAAAAATAAATCCCGATGGTAAATAGATACAGTCCAATTGGAAAAGGAATGGACTCAAGCCATGCATCCCACATGATTTCTTTAGGCAGGCGAATAAACTCATCTAAGCTGTCCATCCACATGTGGAAAAAAATAAAACACAGTCCATAAAAGATATAGTTGGTTACACGGCCCAAAGGACGGCTTTTAATAATAAAGAAAATCCAAATACCAATAAAAACAGTTGCTCCCCCTTCACCTAAAATATCGACCCAGTTCCATTCAGCAAATGACTTGCTCTGCCCAAGTAAGATAAACAACCAAAGGGATAAGCTACAGGCAGTCGCTACACATAATAAAGGCCAGCGGTAGTAAGCAAAGTATTTAGGCATAGCATTTTTTGAAATGATTTATTTTCGCCCAAGCTAAACAGATTTAGATGACAGTTTGATGGCAATGGCTAGGGTCAAAATAGATCAGTGTATTTTTGATTTTTAAGAATAAAAATGCTGAAAAACCCTATCTTTGAGGTGAATATGCATCATTCTGTATGCTCAGTATTTTCTCTATACAGATCAAATTAGCTCACTTTTTGCTGAAAATGGCCAAAAACAAATAAAAAGGGCAGATCGTAAAAGGCACTGTCACATCATGTTCATATTCACTTTTTATTGTGCGCTCAAACCATGCCACTTTGGCCTGAGGGGAAGAATACAATGAGCAATCTGAATAGCCGTTTAGGCAGAAATAAACGTGCGGGCTTTCAGCTCAGCACACTGGTCTTGTCAATGTTAAGCCTGACACATGTTTATGCGCAGGAAGAAAATAATGTTGAATACGTGCAGGTCATTGGACAAGCCGCAAGTATGGATAAAGCACTCAAAGAACAAAAACGTGCCGACCAAATCAGCAGTGTGGTACATGCCGATGGCATTGGACAATTACCCGATGACAATGCCGCAGAAGCGTTGCAACGGATACCAGGTGTATCTACAGAGCGTGACCAAGGCGAAGGACGTTTTGTTTCCGTTCGTGGTTTAGGCGCTGACTTAAATGCAGTAACCATCAATGGTACTTTGGTTCCCGCGCCTGAAAGCGATCGCCGTGGCGTAGCATTGGATGTCTTACCTTCAGAGCTAGTACAGTCATTGGCTGTGGTGAAAACGCTGACACCAGACATGGATGCCAACTCATTAGGTGGTACGGTGCAGGTTGAAAGTTTATCGGCTTTTGACCATGACGGTTTGTTTTATACGGGAACGATTGAAGGTGGTTATGATGAAAAACGGGAAAAATATAGCCCTAAAGCATCTGGTGCTATCAGTAATCGTTTCAGTGTTGGTGAGGGGCAAGACAACCTTGGGGTGGCACTGGCACTGAGTTATCAAAACCGAAAATTTGGCTCGGACAATGTTGAAACGGGTGGGGCTTGGGATGGTGACGCACTTGAAGAAACCGCAATGCGTCAATATGACATCGAACGTGAGCGCATTGGTGCGGGTTTAAACTTTGATTACCGTCCGAATGACACAGGCGAATACTATTTAAGAACTTTATATAGTCGCTTTAAAGACACTGAATCACGTCAGGAAGTGGCGGCTGAATTTTCTGATCCACAACTTGCAGGCCAGCGTGGTGATGCAGAAGTGACTCGTTCACTGAAGAGCCGTGAAGAAACACAAGAAATACAGTCTTTTGTCCTCGGTGGTAAGCAAGGTTTTGGCACGTGGACGGTGGAAGGTCAGCTCGGTTATAGCGAAGCATCGGAGGAAAATCCAGGGGGAATTTCGGGGGCAAAATACCAAGGTGATTTTAGTAATGTTGGATTTAATAATACGCAAAAACCTGTAATTACGGCAGACCAAGATTTTTATGATGCGGCCAACTATGAGTTAGATTCGGTGTCGTGGGAAAAATCTAAAACCACCGATAAAGAATACAACGGTAAATTAGACTTTTTGAAAGACTATATGCTGGGGAATTATGCTGCTGCATTGAAGTTCGGCGGAAAAATCAGTCAACGTGAAAAAACCAACAATACCGATGAATGGAAATATGAAGATCTCAGTACGTCAAGTTCAGATTTCAATTCAAACAGCCATTATGAACTGGGTCAGTTTGGTCCAACCATTAATAAAAACGCTATTAAAGATAAAATCAGTGGATTAAATCCAAATGATTATGTGGTTGCTGACGGTTCAATCATTAATGACTTTAAGTCGAATGAAGACATACAAGCGGCTTATGTCATGAATACCGTTGATTTGGATCAACTGCGTGTGATTGCAGGCTTACGTTATGAAAATACCAACTTTGAAGCACGTGGTTTTGAGTTCAATGATGATGTGATTACTGCGACTAAATATGAAAATGACTATGATCATTGGTTGCCGAGTTTACATTTTCGTTATCAATTGGCCGATAACGCTTACCTCCGTGCCGCTTGGACCAATAGTGTGGTACGTCCAAACTTTGCGCAAAGTGCACCAGGTGTTTATATCGATGGTGATGAAGCTGAGTTTGGTAACCCAATGCTCAAACCTTTGGAGTCCTCAAACTTTGACTTAGGCGTAGAAAAATATTTTGGCAAAGCCAGTATGGTGGGCTTCTACGCATTTTATAAAGATATCGATAACTTTATTTATAACACCAATATTGCAGGAACAGGGCAATGGGCTGACTTTGATGAAGCTATTACCTATAAAAATGGTAATGAAGCAAAACTGTACGGGATGGAGTTTGCCTACTCACAAAAGTTTGACCATCTAGGAGCGCCTTGGAATGGTTTCTTGCTGGGCTTTAATACGACCTTTAGTAAGTCAGAAGCAGATATTGATTCGATGAAAGATGGCGAACTTCTGAGCCGTCGTATTCATTTACCAAACCAGTCGGATGTGGTCGGCAATGCCATGATTGGTTGGGAAAATGAGCGCTTTGGTGTGCGACTTTCAGCAAATTATAAATCGAATTATCTGTATGAACTTGGTGATATCGACACGCCAGAAAAAGACATTTATACCGATGACCAAATCTTCCTTGATTTCAGTAGTCATGTGAATTTATCTAAAAACTTACAATTGAAGTTTGATGTGCAAAACATCACCGATGAAACTTATTACAACTATGCAGGTTCTAAGGCTTATAACGCGCAATATGAAGAATATGGCCCAGCATACAAACTTGCACTGACCTACACCCACTTTTAAGTCGAATTAAATTTAGTTCTCAGGTTTGCTCAGCAGAAGCAGACCTGAGTTTCCTTGCCCAATTTTGAGTGTCTCTATGAAATTTTCATCTTTTAAATTGTCTGCTTTAAGCAGTTGCTTGCTGTTATTGAGCGCATGCAGTCAACACAGTGTGCTTCAGCCTACGCAGAGTAGCCAGTTGTTACGCCCAGTTGAAATACCAATAGATCAGCCCATGGCAGCGAAGTTGCAACTACGTGAAGTCGACATGAATGGGGCGAAAACTGAGGATGTGCAATGGTTAAGCTTGAGTGCATGGCCTGAAGTTGCCGCACTGTTGAGCAGTAAAAATAAAGGGCTACAAATTTTAGATGATCAACAAAATGTACTACATCAAATTCAAGGTCAGTTTGGGCGTTTTGATTATCGGATTGGTTCGGAGCGTTTATTGATTGCTGCGTCAAATGTGCAACAACAGCAAATTCAACTGATGAGCATGAACTTAAAAAATAAAGCATGGGACAAACCTAGCTTCACTCCAAAGCGTTCATTTAAGTCTGAAGATGTTTGCCTATATACCGATGCTCAAGGGCTGAGTTTTGCTTTTTTAGTGGGTGAAGAGGGGCTTGGTGAGCAATGGTTGGTGGCTCAGCAAGAGAAGGCTTTGGTTCAACCACAGTTGGTACGTCGTCTCAGTTTTCCACCTGCCAGCAGTGTGTGCAAAGTGAATGATAGCACCGCAGAGCTGTTCATTAATGAAGAGAGTGTTGGGGTTTGGGCATATCCAGCTCATCCTGAAGCAGACATGGTGCGTCAGGCGGTGGATCTCGTACAACCCTTTGGTTCGATGCAAGGTTCACCCTCTGCAATTGCGATTGTAGATGATCATGTCGCTGTACTCGATGCAGAAAAACCTTTGCTTTATCGTTATCAAAAGCAAGATAAGCAATGGAAGGCACAGCCGCCTTTACAACTAGACACGGTGAAAGAACCAGAGACTCTGAGTGTTCAAGGTAATTTAACTGATAAATCCTTGCTGATTTTAGATGATAAAACCGTGAAAGTGACAGATGTGGAATGGGAAACTCAGACCCAGGCCAAAGCTCAAAATATCATCACTATTCCAGCAGAACTGCAGACGGAGGGTGTGCCAAGTACAGGTGATGCGGCTGATGATCCTGCGATTTGGCATAACGCTACACAACCGAGTCAATCCCGCATTTTAGCGACAGATAAACAAGGTGGTTTACAGGTTAACGATTTACAGGGCAAAACCGTGCAGTATTTGCCAGTAGGGCGATTGAATAATGTTGATGTACGCTACGGTTTTAAATGGGGCAATCAAACGGTCGATTTGGCTGTGGCATCGAACCGAGATCATAACAGTCTGCATCTCTTTGCGATTCAACCCAAAACGGGCAAGGTTTCTGTGCTCGGCGAGCTAGCAACTACATTGGATGATATTTATGGCATTTGTATGTACCGCGATGCTCAAGGGGAAATCTATGCCATTCCCAACGATAAAAACGGGACTTTTGTTCAATACCACATCACGGCTGCACAGCAAAAATTACGGGCTGAAGAAGTACAACGTTTTTCAGTTCAAACCCAACCTGAAGGCTGTGTCGTAGACGATGCCACAGGACGTATTTTCTTGGGTGAAGAAGATGTCGCGGTGTGGGTAAAAGATCTCAATCCAAAAACTCAGCTCCCTATGCAGCAGGTGATAGGTGTAGGAGAGGTGATGCATGATGACATTGAGGGAATGGGACTTTATCACGGTAAAAAGCAAAGTTATTTGGTAGTTTCAAGCCAAGGCAATGACAGCTTTGTGGTGCTTGATGCCGCAGCACCTTATACGGTTCGTGGCGCATTTCGTGTAGGCATCAATATCGACAAAGGCATTGACGCTGTGTCTGAAACAGATGGACTAGATGTGAGTTCCCTAAATTTTGGTGGCAAATGGAAGCAAGGCATGTTGGTGGTGCAAGATGGACGTAAACGGATGCCTGAAACCAATCAGAACTTTAAATATGTGCCGTGGGAAAAAATCGCTCAAGCCCTGCATTTGGACTAAATAGCGCTTTAGTACATAGGCTGGGGCAAAGAGTCACAGCCCATTTTAAAAATATACATGTACTGCACCATGCAGTAAAAAATTGGAGTGCGTTATGCAAGCAACAATGGATCAAATGTCGGTTTGGATGTTGATTAGCCATGCCAGTGTGTTGGTGAAAGTAGTGATGTTGATTTTGGTTTTATCCTCAGTAGTAAGTTGGTATTTAATCGTGCGTCAGGGTATGTTACTTCGTGGACAAGAGCAGCTTTGGAACCGCTTTTTAAAGAATTTTAGACAGCAGAAAGATCTCAATCTTTTACAGCAAGATTACCAACAGCCTGAACAACAGAAAGGCGTAGTCAGCATTTTTCAACATGGGGTGGATGAATACCATCAATTGATCAAAGATGAGCAACTCACTACAAGTGATGTGATTGATGGGGTAGAACGTCGTTTGCTCAGCAGCATCAGTGAAGAAGAAGAAAAGCTTCAGCAAAATCTGACCTTTCTTGCAACAGTCGGTTCAGTCAGCCCGTATATAGGCTTATTTGGAACGGTCTGGGGCATTATGAATGCGTTTATTGGACTGTCTGCCGTTGAACAGGCAACCCTCAATACAGTTGCACCAGGGATTGCAGAAGCGCTGATTGCGACAGCTATTGGTTTATTTGCCGCTATTCCTGCAGTCGTGGCGTATAACCGTTTTTCGGCACGTGCTGACAAGCTTTCCAGTCGTTATTACGGTTTTGCCAATGAGTTGCAAACGCGTATTTATCGTTTGTTGGGGCACACTGAGCGCACTTCGCGTTAAGGAGCAAGAACCATGATTAAGCGTCCTCAAAAATTAAAACTCAATGCTGAAATGAATGTGGTTCCTTATATTGATGTCATGTTGGTGCTATTGGTGATTTTTATGGTGACTGCACCGATGTTGACACAAGGCATTCAAATTGATTTGCCTAAAGTGGATGCCAATGTCATGCCCGCGTCACAACAGCAGCGTATTGTGACCTTATCTATTCAAGCCAATGGTCAGTATTACTGGAATATTGGATCAGAAGTGAATACCGAGAAAGTTACGGATCAGGCCATTGATTTAGCCACTATGCAACAAAAGCTCGTTCCGATTATTAAAAAAGATAAAAGCCTACAGTTTTATGTGCGTGCCGATCAGGATGCTGATTATCAACTGGTTGCACAGGCCATAGCATCCTTGCAAAAGAGTGGGGTAACGAACTTGGGGCTAGTGACAGAGGAACCACAATCATGATGGCAACCGTTTCCAAAATTAGGTTTCGTGATCAAGGTCTAGCATTTTCGGTCACGGCTGGATTGCATATTGCGCTAATTGCATGGTTATGTACGGTTGAGATGCATGAAACATTGGCGGAACCCAAGCCGAAAACCATTCAATTACAATTTGTGCAAATACCCCCTCCAGCCAAACAACAACCAGAACCTAAAAAGCCTGAACCGATAGTCGAAGAAAAACCCTTACATGAGCCTGTCAAGAAACAGGTTGAGAAACCTACTGAAGTCCAACCGAAAACCACCAAGAAGTTTGTAGAGTCACAGAGCAACAAAATTGTACCTACAGCGGCTAAACCGACACAGCAAGTCGTGACGGAAAAGCAAACGGCAGTAGCGGAATCTCAGAAAACAGTAGATACGCAGTCTCAAGCGGATATACCAACTCAGACGAAGACCCAGAAATCAGTAGAACCTAAAGCACAAACTCATCCTGAATCATTTGATGTTAAAAATTATCAACCTGTTACAAAAATAGCACCAGCTTATCCTGAATCAGCTTTAGATCGAAAGATTGAAGGGGACTGTACAGTTATATATAGCGTGAACGAAAAAGGACGGGTAGAAAATCCAAAGGCACAAGGCGACTGCCATCCGATGTTTGTACGACCTTCGATTCAGGCTGCGCTCACTTTTAAATATCAGCCTCGTCTCGTCGATGGCAAACCGACCAGTGTGTCGAATGTTAAAAATACTTTCCAATATCGTATTGAAAGTTAATTGTATTGATCAATTGAGGAAATCACTCGATTTAGTTTGATTAGAGTGCCTGACTTGCTTTAATTTTAATGCTTTAAATACATTAAGTTGGTTTAAGTGCAAAAATTAGCCCAATCTGCCATCAAACTCTTACGTTTTTCGAGATATGCTACACGTAACTAAGCAGCTTCAACTTCATCTGGCAGCTTATGTGCTAGGGCGTGTCCTCATTTGAAGAATTGGTTTTAAATACTCTGCCAATTTTTAATAATTCATTCCTATCAAAATGATGCATGGTAGTAGCATTTAAGGCCGACAATAGTAAGCGTCCGCTGAGCCCCACTTTTTCTAACTCATTAATACCACGATAGTGTCCACTAAAATTTAAGTGGACACCTATGGGGCTTAGGAAGTTAAGCATATCAAAAAGTATGGTAACTTCCTTATATGAAAGCAAAAAATAGATACTATTCCCGTTCAAGAATCACAGAGGCAAAATTCAGACAGATCATTCGCTTTTTTGCCATGGATTTAACTGCTTCAGATACAGCTAAACTCACCAATATTTCTGTACGTTCCATCAATACAATTTACATCAGGTTGCGTAAAAAGATTGCGGCACAATGTGAGGAAATATCTCCTTTCAACGGTATCGTTGAACTTGATGAATCCTACTTTGGTGCTCGTCGTATTCGAGGAAAACGTGGACGTGGTGCATCAGGAAAAACCATTGTATTTGGACTACTCAAAAGAGATGGAAACGTATACA